>CAZRDZ010000200.1:0-1542 GCA_964599135.1 uncultured bacterium | reverse complement strand
TGAAAATAGATGGAGAAATAAATAAAAAGGGTATTTTTTCTATTGAAGGAAATGTAATACCAACTTCTTTCAAAAAGTCAATTGATGGAAAGGGGTATATCTTAAGGTTTGTTGAGGTGGAAGGGAAGAAGGGGAAAGCGAAAATAAAGTTTACAAAGAAAGTCAAAGGACTTTTCAAAAGTAATATCGTTGAAAATCAGGGGAAAAGGATTAAGGTAAAAGAGGGTGAAGCAATTTTAAGTTTTTCTCCATATTCAGTAAATACATACAAAATTATTTTTTAATTGATGAAGAGCAGGTAAAGGAAAGAAAATGTTCTATTTTCTTATGTATGATGTTGTTTTTTTCATAGTTCTTATTTTGTTTTTCCCTTTTATCTGGAAAAGAATTAAGCCAGAAAAAGAATATCCAGGAAACTGGAAAGAAAGATTTGGGATATATGGGAAAAAACTAAAAAAAGGAAAAAGAAAAAGGATCTGGTTTCATACTGTTTCTGTTGGAGAATTTTTATCAATTACTCCTTTGATTGAAAAACTTAAAAAATTTGATATTGTTGTTTCTCTTACAACAAAAACAGGAAGAAAGGTGGCTGAAAGTAAATTTTCTGATATAAAATACATATTCTTTCCATTTGATTTCTATCCTGTTATGCTGAAAGCAATAACTTCTGTAAAACCAGATATAATTGTAATTGTTGAAACAGAAATATGGGTAAATCTTATACGTCTTGCAAGAAGAAAAAATATACCGGTTGTAATGATAAATGGACGACTTTCTCCGAGGTCTTTCAGAAGATATAAAAAGGTGCGATTCCTTACAAAAAAAATTCTTCCACATCTTACAAAAATTGCTATGAGGACAGAAGAAGAAAAAGAAAAACTGATTTATCTTGGTGCTGAAAGAGAAAAAATTGGAATATGTGGAAGTATGAAATTTGACCTTGCTTACCAACTGGGAAAAACAGTAAAACCAGAGGAATTCAGAAAATCTTTAAAAATAGATGAGAAACAGAAGATTGTTATCTTTGGCTCAATTCATCCTGAAGAAGAAACAAATGTGGCTGAAATTACAAAGGAAATTATTGAAAAATACCCTGAATGGACAGTTATAATTGTTCCAAGATTTCTTGACAGAAGTAAAATTTCAAGTATTTTAAACTCATTTAATTTACCATTTGTTAAAAGAACAGAAAGAAAAGAAAATTTTAAAATTCTTGTTGTTGATACATATGGAGAACTTAATAATTTCTATTCAATAAGTGAATTTGCTTTTGTTGGTGGAAGTTTAAATGGATGGGGAGGACAAAATCCTATTGAACCAATTGCTTTTAAAAAGGCAGTGATATATGGGAAAGACAACTGGCACTTTTTTGCTGAATGGAAAGAAATTAAAAAAGGCGGAGGAGGAATTGAAGTAGAAAATTACCAGCAACTTAAAGAAAATGTCTTTCTTCTCATAGAAAATGAAGATTTAAGGAGAAAAATAGGTACTGCTGCTTATAAAGTTCTTTTAAAAAATACAGGAGCAACTGAAAAAAATTAT
>CAZRDZ010000199.1:0-1544 GCA_964599135.1 uncultured bacterium | reverse complement strand
AGTTTATAAAAAGTGAAAAAATAGAAATTGCTCTTATATGTGTTCCAAAAGAACAGGCACAGAATGTTTGTAATATTCTCATTAAAGCAGGCATTAAAGGGATATTAAACTTCGCTCCTGTTAAACTTATTACGACCGGTTGTGTTTTTGTGAGTAATTTTGATATGTCTTCTGAAATATGTAATCTTATGTATTCTTTCAAAAAGTGCTCTCAAGGATAACTTATATTGAGTAATTTTGCTGTTTTTATAGCATCTTTTATAGCAAAACTCCATCCTGAAAGGAGTAAAATAAGTCCACCTAATGTTAAAGAAGCAGGTAATTTTGGTATATTCACCTGCTTTAGTTGTGGTTTTTCTTCTGGCTTTTCTTTTTGACCTTCTTCAATAACAACACCGCTTTCATCCATCTGAACTGGTTGTTCTTCCTCTGATTGAACAATTGATGTTCTTCCACTTTTGAAAGATGGCGTGCCTTTTACCCAGAAAGTAATTCCAGTAGAAAGTAAAAGAAGACCTAACAGAACTATGAATGAGAAGAAAGCACCTTTCCCGAACTGACCATTATAAATCTGACCAAGTCCCGGGACAACGCTTGAAAGAACTCCTGCTATTCCTGAAGATTTCTGTTCATATTTCAGTCGAACTTTTGCTCTTATTTCTTCTTCTTCAATTATTTCTCTTCTTTTTTCTTCAGGTATTGCCATTTTTACCTCCTGATTTAATTCATTTATATTCCCATTTAATTCCTTTTATCTTATCAAAAAGTTCAGGAAGTATCTTCCAGTTTTTGTTTATTGGCATAAATATCATAAACACATTAATGGATTCACCTTTTTTAATTCTTTTTTTAGGCGGGACACTATTAACAAATATAAAGTCCTCTCCTTTCCCAAGAATAACAGCAGGAGCAATAAGTCCTGCACCTACTCCTTTACCATTATTTACAAAAATCCAGTTTGCGTGTCCAATTTTTGTTCTTCTTGTTTTTACAAGTTTAAATGTTGTTGGTTTCCCTTTTTTCGGTATTGTGTAATATTTAAATTTCTCATAAGCAGAAGAAAGTCCCCAGTTTATCCCGCAGAGGTGCCTTTCTTTCCCAAGATATAGGAATTTTGAGTAAATTGCAAGGAATGGAAATTCTTTTCTTATTTCTCCATAAACAATAAGTTTGTATTCAGGACAGATTTTTTTCTTGCTTTCAAGGGAAAATGTGAGTTTTACGACCTTCCTATTTTTTTCATCTGCAAAAACTTCAACTTTTTCTGTTTTTGCAACGAGAAGGTCTTTTCTGTTAGTAAAATCTTTCGCAGCGAAATAAAGCATATTTCCATTGCAAATTATACATGAAGGTTGAATTAAATATACATTCCTCTGTGTATAGAGAAAAGCATCTTCTTTTGATATTTTATATCCAAATTTTTCAACTGCATATGTTGAAGAAAGAAGAATTGTAAAAACTAAAACATATAAAAATCGTTTCATTTCTCCCCCCCTGTTATTTTTATTAAAACACAAAGGAGAAATTTGTCAAATTTTTGCACA
>CAZRDZ010000198.1:0-1554 GCA_964599135.1 uncultured bacterium | reverse complement strand
TTCCCCCATAATATGAGTTATTCAGAAGCAAAAGAGGTTGAAAATATTTTACTTAAAGAACTGGTAAGATATCCATCTGATGAGATTTTTGTAATAAAAATGGATGAAATAAACAATGTTGAAAAGCAACTTCTTATTGAAAGACACATAATAAGCAAAGAGTTTGTAGAATCTCCAATCCCTTCTTCTGTTGTAATTTTACCTGCGGAAGGTATTTCAATTATGATAAATGAAGAAGACCATATGAGAATTCAGTGTCTTCAGTCGGGTTTTAATTTAAAAAAGGCATTAAGAAAAATTGAAAAAGTTGATAATTTCCTGGATGAAAGAGTTGAATTTGCTTTTTCTCCTGATATTGGTTATCTTACCGCCTGTCCAACAAACGTTGGAACTGCTTTAAGGGCTTCTGTTCTTATTCATTTACCTGCTTTAGCAATTTTAAATAGAACAGGGGAAATATTTTCTGCAATAGAAGACATAGACATAATGGTAAGGGGTTTTTATGGAGAGGGCTCTCATCCTTCCGGAAATATTTTTCAAATAACAACAAGAGAGACAGCAGGTAAAAGTGAAAGAGAAATTATTGAAGAACTTGAAGCAGTTATTAGTGTTATTTTAGAATATGAGGAAGAAGGTGTTAAGGAGATAATGAAAAAAGAAGATATAAAAAGGAAAATAGAGAAGAAAATAAAGAAAATCAAGGAATATAATAGTATAACTACTGAAAAATTCCTATATTCTTTTTCTTTTTTATGTCTGGGGAAAAAACTTGAAATTATAAATGTTGGAGACAGAACTTTAAGGAACTTAATTATGTCCATTTTACCAGGGCATTTACAGTTTAACGAAAAAAAAGAAATTGCTCCTTTAACAAGAGATATTGAAAGAGGTAAAATAATAAAAAAGAAATTGAGGAGGATTTTAAATAATGTTTGAAAGGTTTACTAAAAGGGTGAGGATTATAATTGACCTTGCAAGAAAAAAGGCACTCCATTATGGAAACAATGAAATTGAACCAGAGCACATTTTACTTGCAATGATTGAAGAAGGGCAGGGAGTGGGAATTTCAATTCTTCAACATCTTGGAGGAGATATAAACAAAATTAAAAACGAATTAGAAAGATATATGAAAATCGGTATTATAAGTTATACAAGAGAAATTCCTTTAAGTCACCATTCAAAAAAAGTTTTAGAACTATCTTTTAGAGAAGCACAATTTCTTGGGCATAACTACATAGGAACAGAACATTTATTACTTGGTTTAATAGCAGAGACAGAAACACTTCCTTCAAAAATTCTCACAAAAGAAGGAATAAGTTTAAATAGAGTAAGGCATACAGTTGAGCAAATGTTAAGTGATAGGGGTAAACTTGCTGAGAGTTCTTTTAGAGAGAAAAACTATCATCATTCATATTCCACAACGAGAAAAAGTAAAACTCCTGCTCTTGATACATTCGGTAAGGACCTAACAAAACTTGCTTCTGAAAGGAAACTTGACCCTGTGATAGGAAGAGAAAAGGAAATAATGAGAGTGATACAGATTCTTTGCAGAAG
>CAZRDZ010000197.1:0-1565 GCA_964599135.1 uncultured bacterium | reverse complement strand
TCTTCTTTTCATTTTATATTCTCCCTGCTTTCTTTAAAACATCAATTGAAGCAGTTACAAAAGGAGTTTTTGAAGGGACATCTATTTGAGGAGGATGTCCACAGAATTGAGAGAATGTAAGGTCAAAAGCAGTATTTTTATTCAATATAGCAAGAGTGAACATATTTATTATCCATGCAACATTTTCCTTGCTTATTGCTTCTACTCCTATCAACTGTAATTTTTCTTTTTCAAAAATAAATCTTATTTTTAAAAATTCTGCCCCCGGGAATGATTTTTCTTTTGTAAAAACATCTGCATCTGAAGTAATAATCTCAATATTTTCCCTTTCTGCCATATCTTTTGTTAAACCAGTTGCTCCACAACTTAAATCAAAAATTTTTGTAATAACTGGATTTACAACACCAGGGAATTTAAATTTATTTCCATTGAGGATATTTAAAACAGCATATCTGGCTTCAACAACAGCATTTGTTGCAAGGTAGCCAGGGACATATTTCCCCGTTATAAACGATTTTTTTAGAATACAATCACCAATCGCATAGATACCTTCCTTGTTTGTCTGCAAAAAGTCATTCACAATTATCCCTCCTGGATTGGTTTCAATACCTGCTTTTTCTGCAAGAGAAATTTCCGGTTTCACTCCAATTGATAAAACTACTATATCAGTTTTTATAACTGTCCCATCCTCAAGAATACACCTTTCTACTTTTCCTTCTCCTTCTATTTTTTTAAGAAGTTTCCCGAGATAAAGTTTCACACCCTTTTCTTTCAACTTATCTGTAATTATTCCTGTTAAATCTCTACTTAAACCAGCAGGTAAACAACAATTTTCCTTCTCAACAAGAGTAATCTCAATTCCTCTATTTGCAAAAGCGTTTACCATTTCAAGCCCTATAAAGCCAGCCCCAACAACCACTGCTTTTTTAACATTACCAATCACATCAAGAATATTTAAAATGTCCGGATGGTCTTTAATTGTGAAAATATTCTTTAACTCTCTTCCTGGAAGCAGTGGGATAAAGGGGATTGACCCAGTGGCAATAACAAGATATCTAAAATTAAATTTCTCTCCATTTTTTATTTTGACCTGTTTATTCTCGCAGTCAATTTCCTCCACCTCATCAATTAAAAGGTCTATACCTGCACTTTTTAATAATTTCTCATCATTTTTAATGTAATCATCTACCTTAACAGTTCCATCAATAGCATAAGGCAAAGCACAGGGAATAACACTTTTTTTCTGTTTTCTTATTATTAAAACATTCCATTCCTTTCTCAAACTTTTTGTAAACCTGGCAACAGTAATCCCTCCAGGTCCTGCTCCTATTACAATTAAATCATATTTTTTCATTTCTCATCTCTATATTTTTGTAATATCTATTCAATTAGTTGTTTATATTTTTCATAAAGCATTCCTTCGGACAAATAAATCTGGAAGATACTTGTATTATAATCACAAATTGCTGAATAGTAAAGAAAACGGATTGAGATATAACAAATATATACAAAATTAAATCAATTCCGCCAAACAGCACGCCTGTCCGACGAGTATTTTGGCACAG
>CAZRDZ010000196.1:0-1588 GCA_964599135.1 uncultured bacterium | reverse complement strand
AGTCCCCCTCCCGGCACAGAGTAGAAAAAAAGATAATTGAAAACATAGAGGGAAGTTGGTCAATCCAGATTACAGGAGTATAATAAATCTGGATTGTAGAAAATGAAAGAAAAAATTGAAATAAAAAAAGATTTATTATATCAACCCACACTGGAGTGGGAAGAAGAAGGTGTATTTAATCCCACCGCAATTTCTGTGAATAATGATATCCATATTATTTACAGGGCTGTGAAATGTGATAATTATTCCCGTCTTGGCTTCTTGAAGATTGATAATAAAGGAGTTCAAAAATCAAATTCTCCAATAATCACTCCAAGTGAAGAGTATGAAAAACAGGGAGTGGAAGACCCGAGAATTACAAAAGTTGGTGAGAAATATTATCTTTTATATACTGCTTTTGATGGAAAGAATGCAAGAATTGCTGGAGCAGAATCAAAAGACAATATTTTCCACTTTAAAAAGTTTGGCACAATAAGTCCTAATATAACTTTTCTTGAAGCGCTTTTTATAAGTGAATCAAAAAGGTATAGAAATTTCTGGAATAGGATGGTGAAGGAAAAAGGTGAAGATGTAATAATATGGGATAAAGATGGATGCCTTTTCCCTGAAAAGATAAAAGGGAAGTTTGCTCTCCTTCATAGAATAGAACCTGATATTCAAATTGTTTACTTTGATGATTTTTTCCAGTTGAAAAATAAAGAATTCTGGGAAGAATATTTTAGAAAAATTGAAGAAAAAATAGTTATGAAACCAGAAAATAAATGGGAAGAAGAGAAAATTGGAGCAGGTCCTTCACCAATAAGAACAGAAAAAGGATGGCTACTTCTGTATCATGGTGTAGATAAAAATAAAGTTTATAGAGCAGGAATAGCTCTTCTTGATCTTGAAAATCCCAGTAAAATAATTTCAAGATTACCTTTTCCTCTTTTTGAACCAACACATCAGTGGGAAAAAGAAGGAGTTGTTCCCAATGTCGTTTTCCCTACAGGTGCAGTTATGAGGGATGGCATTCTTTATATTTTTTATGGATGTTCTGATGTGAGAATTGGAGTGGCTGAAATTGAAGTTAATCAGATTATGAAAATTCTTTTAAAAAGGAGGGGAAGAAAATAAAACTTCCAAAAACACCTTTGTGGGAAGATGTTGTAATAATTCTTTCAATATTTTCTGTATGGCCTGCCATCTTAAGAAGAGAAAATATAATAACAAGAATAGTGATGCTGGTTGCTTTTGGTATTCTCATATGGGTTCTAATAAGAAGAGCCAAAAGATTTGAAAATTTAGATAAATGAAAAAGTTCTTTTATATTTTTTCAATTTTATTTTTTTTAGTTGGTTGTTCTGATAATTACGAAAAAAGAATGTCTGTTCAACTTGGCAAAGAAGGAGATATTCTATATTCTAAAGGTAAAATTGATGAGGCAATTGATAAATGGGAAAAAGCACTATCTTTCAAAAAACAAAGTAAGATATATGAAAAAATAGTTGTTGCCTTGATAATTAAAAAAGAAAATAAAAAGGCGAAGAGATGGGTGGAGGAAGGTTTGACATATTTTCCTAATTGTGTTAATCTTATTTACAATCATGCT
>CAZRDZ010000195.1:0-1595 GCA_964599135.1 uncultured bacterium | reverse complement strand
CCTGTTTATTATACCACATTAAAGAATTTTCATAATGAAATTCCTTACCTATTGAGGTTATCATTGAATAATTTTGAGCCAGACCTGCCTTCTTCTTGGACCATCAAATTCACATAGGAAAATTCCCTGCCAGGTTCCAAGTTGTAAGTTCCCATTTTCTATAAATACAACAAGAGAATGTCCAACAATACTTGATTTAATATGAGCATCTGCATTTCCTTCCAGATGTGAATATCTATCATTTTCAGGAACAAGTTCTTCAAGTTTATTTATTATATCTTTTTTTACTGATGGGTCTGCATTTTCATTTATTGTAAGTCCGCAGGTTGTGTGAGGAACATAAATAAAACAAATACCATTTTCAATTCCACTTTTTCTTACTACTTCTTCCACTTTTGATGTTATTTCAACAAATTCAGTTCTTTTTCCTGTTGAAACATTTATTTTTTCCATTTTTTACTCTCCATATTTATTCATTTTCGTAGAAAACTTTATATGCTTTATATGTTGAATAAACATCAATTTTGCTTGTTAATTCAAATGGGGCATGCATTGATAAAACGCCTGTTCCACAGTCAATTGTGTCAATATTGTATCTTGCAAAATATGTTGCAACAGTTCCACCACCGCCCTGCTCTACTTTACCTATTTCTCCTGTTTGCCATAAAACATTATTTTTATCAAATATCTTCCTTATATAACCAACATATTCTGCTGATGGTTCTATACTTCCTCCTTTTCCTCTTCCGCCTGTAATTTTTGTCAGTACTACTCCACATCCGATTTTTGCAGTATTTCTTGGGTCTGAAACCTCTTTAAAATTAGGGTCAATTAGACAATCAACATCAGCAGAGATTGCTTTTGAATTTTCAAAAGTGTCTCTTATTTCTGAAATAGGTAGTCCTGTTTTTTCAACCACCTCCTCAATAAAGTATCTGAAGAAAGATGATTGAGCCGAAGTTGCTCCACGACTTCCAATTTCTTCCTGGTCAACGAGAACACAAAATATACTTTCTGGAACTTTTTCAAGTTCTGTTATTGCTCTGAAAGATGTATAAGAGCAAACCTTATCGTCCTGCCCATAAGCAAGAATCATACTTCTATCAATACCTGCATCTCTTGCTTTTCCAGCAGGGAAAAGGTGGATTTCGCTACTTACAAAATCGCTCTCCTCTATTCCAAATTTCTCTTTTAAAATTTTTAAAACATTTTTCTTTACTTTTTCTTTTTCTTCTTTTTTTGTAGTCAATGGAATTGTTCCAAAAAAAACATTTAGATTTTCTCCAGGGAAGCCCTCTTCAATTGTTTTTTTATACTGGTTTTTTGCAAGGTGTGGAAGAAGGTCTGTAATTGTAAAAACAGGGTCATTTTCTTTATCTCCAATTTCAATTTCAATCTTTTTCCCATTTTTCAAGATAAATGTCCCGTAAAGAGAAAGAGGAATTGTTAACCACTGATATTTTTTTATTCCTCCATAGTAATAGGTTTTTAAAAGTGCAATGTTTTCGTCTTCATAAAGTGGAGATGTTTTTAAGTCAATGCGAGGTGAATCAATATGAGCAACAATAAATTTAGCCCCTTCACTTAGTTTTTTT
>CAZRDZ010000194.1:0-1613 GCA_964599135.1 uncultured bacterium | reverse complement strand
GTTCACTGTGATTTTACAGATACTTCAAAGTTTAATGAGGTTATTTCAATTTACAGAAATAATGGAGTGGAAATTGTTTCAATCGGTGTTCAGGGATTTAAAAATGATGAAGCAACAGAAAGAAAATATTTTGAGTTTTTGAAAATGTGTGGTGGGAAATATATGAGTGTTGATTTTGATATAAATACAATTCCTGACTGTTTTAAACTTGCCGATAAACTTGCTGAAGAATATGATGTTAAACTTGGAATTCACAATCATGGTGTCTCCCACTGGCTTGGAAATGTTCAGGGATTATCTTATGTTTTCAACAATACATCTGAGAGAATTGGTTTATGTCTTGATACTGCCTGGGCTCTTGATTCAAAAGCAGACCCAATTGAGTGGGTAGATAAATTTAAAGAAAGATTATACATTCTTCATTTTAAAGATTTTAAGTTTGATAGTTTATGTAAACCTGAAGATGTAGTTCTTGGTGAGGGTATTTTAAATCTTGAAAAAATTCTTGAGAAATTAAAAGATATTAATTTTTCAGGTCTTTCTATAATTGAGTATGAAGGAAATCCTGAAAATCCTTCTCCAGATATAAAAAAGGGGATAGAAAACCTTAAGAATTTGCTGTGAAATATTTCTTTTTGAGAACATAAAAAATGCCAATCAGCAGGAAAGCAGTTCCAAGTAAAAGGAATGTAATTTTGAAATTCAGTATTTGACTTAAAAAACCAGCAATGAGTGAACCCGTCAGGAATCCTGCTCCAACAATTCCTTCATGAATTTCTGTTCTATATCCACCTTCAAGATGGGCAATTAAACTATTGTGATAAAGAAGAGCACTCAATCCACCAAGTATTATAAAAGAAAGGATAAAATAAGAAGGAGTTTTAAACATGCCGAGAAGAAAATAAACTAAAAAATGACAAAAAGAAGAAACAGGTAAAATATATTTTGAATTAATAAATGATTTCTTTTTTAGAATAAGGAAGCCAGTAAATCTTGTAATAAGTATTACTGAAATCATCTGACTTATAGAAGAAGGAGGACATTTCAGTTCAAGTGCATATCTTGGGAAGATAAAAAGCATAACTCCAACAGTGAAAAAGTTCATAAAATTCAGGTATCTTATTTCTTTTATTTTGAATTTCTTCCTATTTTTTTCAATTTTTTTCTTATTATCTATGTTAAGAGAATCGATATTTCTTTTTTTATAAATGATTAAAACACCAGCAAGAATACACAAAATTCCTGAAATTAAGAAAGGCAAAAACTTCCCTTTTGAATAAAGATAACCTGAGATAAAAGAACCTATAATTACTCCGAAAGACCAGGCAAGATTTAAATTCCCAATAAACCTTACAGGTGCATTTCTAAAACAGGTCTGAAGTAAAGGCCAGAATCTTGCATAAAATAAACCAATAAAGAACATAAGAGAAAAGAAGAGACAAATTGGTAAATGAGGAAGAATTAAATAAGAAATTCCTATAAGAATAGGGGGATAGACAAGAATAGATAATTTTTTGTTTTTAAACAGATGACTTAAAAAAAGAGTCATAATAGTATATCCAAAATTACCTACAAATCCAGCCACACCAATTTCAAACCTTGTTGCATTCAGG
>CAZRDZ010000193.1:0-1635 GCA_964599135.1 uncultured bacterium | reverse complement strand
TACTCTAACATGATTTTTTCCCCAGTATCCTGCTCCCACAACTGCTATTTTCATTTTAATCACTTTTTTGAAACACTCCTTTTATCCCTTCTCGCCAGGGAAATCGAAAAAAACTTCCTTTATAGATAAAACCTGCTTTTTCGCACATTCCTTTTAATGTTGCTAAGGAAAAATAAAATAAATGTTCAGGTGGTTTGAAATGACCCCAATTTTTCCCTTCTTTTTTCACATTCTGATGTTCAACATCAGGAGTTGCTATGATTAAAAATCTGTTTTCTTTGAGAAGAGAATAGCACTTTTTAAAACATTCAAAAGGATTTGTGAGATGTTCTATTAAATCAAACATAGTAATAACATCAAATTTTCCCTCAATGTTTAAATCAAGAAAATTTCCTTTTATCACATTTACTCCAAATTGCTTTATGGCAAATTCTACTTCCTCTTCACATATCTCTATACCTGTAACTTCCCAGCCAAGAGATTTTCCTTCCTTCAACAAAAAACCACATCCACACCCTATATCCAGAAGATTTATCCTTTTCTGTTTCCCAAAAATTCTTTTTATACGGTTTATTTCTCTTCTTGCTTCTCTTAACTTGGATTTTAATTTAGTTGGATATCTCTTTATATAAAACTTTTGATGACCTTCATAAAATTTTTCAATTTCATTTTCTTCTGGCTGGGGATTTACATAAACAAGACCACAGTTTTTACATTTTACAATTCTATATCCATTTTTCTCAAATAAAAATTCATCATCTTTTTTACCACATAGATTACAATTTATTTCTTTCATTCTAACTTCTCCTTTTCCTATTTTTTTTGAAAACTACTTTTAATATATCTCTCCAGGGAGGATTCAAGATACTTCTATAATAAACAAATCCACACTTCTCACATATTTTTTTAAGAGTATCAAAAGAAAAAAAATAAAGATGGTCGGGTAAAACAAATCCTCTCCAGTTTATTTTATCTTTTCTGGCAGGAAAACTTTCAACATTGGGAACTCTGATAATAAGATATCCATCTTCTTTAAGGATTTTATAGATTTCTTTTAGCCCTAATGTAGGATCTGGAAGATGTTCCAAAACCTCCAGTAATGTAATCACTTCAAAAGAGTCGGGTTCAAACATAGTTCCAGGAAACTTCTCAACTTCTGCTTTTACTTCAAATTTTCTTCGTGCATATTCTACCATCCATCCTGCTACTTCTATACCTGTAACTTTCCATCCTCTATTCATCCCTGCTTTTAGGAGATACCCAAATCCACATCCGATATCAAGTAATTCTAAATCATTTTTATCCTTAACTATTCTTTCAATACTATTTATTAATCTTCTTGCTTCTCTTAATTTTGCTTTTATTTTCCTGTTGGATGGATATTTTCTTTCTTTATATTCTCTTTGATAAAATACCTCAATTTCATTTTCTTCTGGCTGGGGATTTACATAAACAAGACCACAGTTTTTACATTTTACAATTCTATATCCATTTTTCTCAAATAAAAATTCATCATCTTTTTTACCACATAGATTACAATTTATTTCTTTCATAAATTTTCTCCAGAATGTCCTTTACTTTAATTTCTTTCATGCATATCATTTTATCACATTTTTTCTTATAACAGGGACTACA
>CAZRDZ010000192.1:0-1636 GCA_964599135.1 uncultured bacterium | reverse complement strand
TCCTCCTAAAAGAGCAAGTTTTTCCATTTTATCCCTCCAGATTCAGAAGTTCTCTTGCATTATTTTCAATTATTCTTTTTCTCTTACTTTCGGGAATTTTTACCTTTTTTATATAATTAACTATTGGTATTTCCTGGTCAACAAAAAGATAATCAGTTGCAAAAAGAAGTTTTTTATAACATCTATTCAAAAACTCAACTCCAAAATCATTATCTCTTGTTAAAGCATTATACCCACTTCCAGCAGAAAGGTCAGCAAAAATATTTGGATAATTTTCAAGAAGATATACAACTTTCCCCTCTTTCTCAACCGGTCCTTTTGGATATGCATCTCTATCTTCTAACTTTACATCACCTGAAATTTCTGCCCACCATCCGGGACCATGAGCAACAAAAATTGTATCAGGGAATTCATTTAAAATATCTTCCATAAAAGGCAAACCAATTCTATCAATTAAGCCCATCTTAGACCTTCCA
This sequence comes from uncultured bacterium, assembly GCA_964599135.1. Taxonomy (GTDB): domain Bacteria; phylum Ratteibacteria; class UBA8468; order B48-G9; family JAFGKM01; genus JAGGVW01. The sequence continues at coordinate 1,160 of CAZRDZ010000192.1, read as the reverse complement.
GGCACACCACCAAGATGAAAAAGGACAGGAATAGACAACTCTCCACAGATTTTGTAAATAAATTTCATCTTTTTGTCATTGAATTTCAAATTGGCAAGAACTTCACCAAATCCCTTACATCCCTTTTTTACATAATCCTCAATTATTTTTCCAAGATAACTGTCCTTTCCATTATTGAGCCCTCTTCTTGGGTCAACATTACAAAAAGGGATTAATCTATCTGAATATCTTTTACAATTTCTTAAAACATAATCAGTTGTTGAATACCAGTGTGTCTCTTCTGGATTTTCAATTGGTAACACCACACTCTTTTTAATTCCATATTTATCCATTGTTTCTACTAATTTTTTCGCTGTTAAAACTTTTCTTCCATAAAAAACCTTTCCAATATGAGTATGAAAATCAATCATTTTTCCCCCTTCTCCAGAACCATATTTATCAGGGTTTTTTAACCCTCTTTTCAAATTTTACATCCTGGTTTTTTAATTAATTTTGAAGCAGAGTTTTCATCAAGATATAAATTCACTTTATTGTGTAACCTTAAAAATGAAGCAGGAACTTTTTCACCTATTTCCCCTTCAACTGCCATTTTCACCGCATCTGCTTTTTGCTTTCCAGGAACCATACAGAAAATTATATCAGAAAGTAAAACACCAGAAATACTCATTGTTAAGGCATTTCTTGGAACTTCATCTAAACTTTTATATCTTGCTTCAGGGTTTGGATGGTTTTTATAATCATCATACTGCTGTCTTACTGAAACTTCATCAATCTGGATTTTAATCAAAAATTGCTCTGACCATAAATCTGTATCTGGCTCATTAAATGCAATATGTCCATTAACTCCAATCCCAATAAATGCAAGATAAATCCCTGTATTTTTTTTAACTTCTTTATATTTTTCCCTGAACAATTCTGTATAATTTTTAATAATCTCTTCTGGTTTTTTTCCAGCATCTTTTATAAAAAACATATTCTCCTCTGGAATATCAACTTTACTGAAAATATGACTTTTTAAATATTCTTGAAAAGTATTGGGATGTCCTTTAGGAAGATCTATATATTCGTCAAGATGAAATGCATAAACATTTTCCCATTTAATATTTTTATTTTTTGAAAGGTTTTTAAGAAATGTATCCTGTGAAGGAGCAGCAGCAAAA
>CAZRDZ010000191.1:0-1748 GCA_964599135.1 uncultured bacterium | reverse complement strand
AGGAAGTTATAAGAGGGAAATTATGCTTGAAATAAAAAATCTTACGGTTGTTGCAGAAAATGGAAGTGAAATCTTAAAAGACCTTTCTTTAAAAATTGGAAAAGGGGAAATACTTGTTATGTTTGGTCCAAATGGTTCAGGAAAATCAACTTTAATTAAAACAATTATTGGAATTTCTGGATATAAAATAAAAAAAGGGAATATCTATTTTGATAGTAAAGAAATTAAAAATTTAAGTATAAGTGAGAGAGCAAAAATTGGTATAGGGGTAATGTTTCAACAGCCACCTGAAATAAGTGGAGTTAAACTTTATCAAATTGCAAAGTTTCTTGAAAAAGATGATAATGTTATATTTGAATATGCCAGAAAATTGAATCTTACAGAATTCCTTGATAGAGATGTGAATGTTGACTTTTCTGGTGGGGAAAGAAAAAGAAGTGAACTTTTTCAACTTTTATTGCAGAAACCAAAACTTCTTTTATTAGATGAACCTGAATCAGGAGTTGATATAGAAAATATCTCAATTATGGGGAAAGTTCTGGATGAGTTTTTGAAGAATAATGAGTGTTCTGTTTTAATCATAACACATACAGGATATATACTTGAATATATTTCTGCAGATAGAGGGTGTGTTATGATGAATGGGAGAATTTGTTGTAGTGATAAACCGGATAAAATATTCCGCGATATAAGAAAAAGTGGTTATGAAAAATGTGAGGTATGTAGATGCAAGATAGAAAATTAAAAGAAGAATTTAAGAAACTTGAAGAGGTGGGGTATGATGTAGAAGAAAAGAGTAGAGCAGGGAGTTTTGTACAGGAAAATGATAAAGTTCTTCTTGCTGATATAAAAGAAGAAAATGTTGAAATATTGTCAATAGAGGATGCAATTGAAAAATTCCCGGAAGTAAGAGAAGGTTATTTTGGTAAAGCATTTGAAAAACTTGGAAAAGATTATGATAAAGATACAAAAGGCGGATATTTTATAAGGGTAAAAAAAGGTAAAAAAGTTTTGTTTCCTGTTCAGGCATGTCTTCTACTTAAAACCAGAAGATTTAAACAAAAAGTTCATAATATTGTAATTGTTGAAGAAGGGGCTGAATTATATTTAATCACAGGATGCACTTCCTCAAAAGCAGCAGATGAATCATATCATCTTGGGATTTCAGAGTTTTTTGTTCATAAAAACGGATTTTTAAATTTCACAATGATACACTCATGGAAAAAAGATATAGAAGTTGAACCAAAAAGTATTGCTGTAGTTGAAGAAGGGGGTGTTTTTATTTCAAATTATATGAGTTTTAAACCAGTTAGAAGAATAGAAATGTATCCAACTGCAATTTTAGAGGGGAAAAATTCAAGAGGTAGATTTAATTCAATTATTATTTCATATCCTGAAAGTTATCAGGACATAGGAAGTAGAGTAATTCTTGCAGAAAAAGGAACATCAGCAGAAATAGTAAGCAGGGCACTTTCTTTTGGTGGAACAATTATAGCAAGGGGACATCTTAAAGCAACTTCACCTGAAGTAAAAGGTCATTTAGAATGTAAAGGGCTTGTTATTACTGAAAAAGGGAGAATTCATGCAATTCCTGAACTTGAAACATTATTTCAGGATGTTGAGATGAGTCATGAAGCCGCTATTGGAAAAGTAAAAAAAGAAGAAATAGAATATCTTGCAAGTAAAGGTATACCAGAAGAACAGGCACAATCAATTATTATAAGAGGGTTTATGAATACTGAAATTCT
>CAZRDZ010000190.1:0-1757 GCA_964599135.1 uncultured bacterium | reverse complement strand
GCAATAACTGGAAGTTTCCATCCAACTTTTTCCTTTTTTTCTTTTTCAACCTTCCTGTTTCCAGACAGGTAAAAGAATAAATGATAAAATAAGAAGGTTACAAAAAAGAAAAAATATCCATATCTTGCAGCAGTTGCAGACCCCTGTAGCACCACTTCAGATGCTATCTTATCAAGCAATGTGTAACCAACTGTTCCAGAAGCAGTTAAAACAAGCCAGAAACCTGTTTTATTTATATACCGGCGAAGAGAAAAGTCATTGAAAGAACGGAGAGGAGAAAGAAAACACCCAACAACAACAAGCAAAATTCCCAGCCACCCATTTGATGATAAAACCCTTCCTCTTAAAATATCACCAAGAGCAATAAAAAGAACCGGAAGAGAACGGGCAACAGGATACACAATGGTAAAATCAGAAGAAGTATAGGCACGGGCAAGTGAGTAAAAATACAATCCACAAAAAAATCCAGAGCCAGATACACATACCCACGCTTTGAGAGGTAAAGAATGTGTTATAATCTCGCTTAAAACTGCCGGTATAAAACCTCCTGCTGCGATTATTGTTAACATTCTGGAAATGAAAAATAATTCTTCTCTTTCCTTTCTGGCAAACAAATTCCACCCGGCATGCATAACAGCAGAAAAAAATACAAGAAGTATAACAGATAAATTCATTCTATTCCTTTTTCCTTCATATGATAAATTAAAAATAGGTTCTATCAAAATTTTTTATAACTTTAATTTGTATTTTTTTCTCTTTTCAGGTTATAATTTTAATGATGACAAAAGGTGATTTGTTTTTTTACTCAGTGATAGGTGAGGTAGCCGGTATCTATTATTTCTTTAAAGGATTTAAAGTTCTGAAAGAAAAAAGAAGAATTCAGAATGTTCCTACTTCTACAATAAGAGCAATTCCAATTGGAGAGGTTGAAATCAAAGGGAAAGCCAAATCAGAGTATAAATTAAAAACTCCTATTTCAAAAATTCCCTGTGTATTTTTCAGTTACATAGAGGAAGAATTTAGAAAAGTTGGAAGAAGTTATAAATGGGTGAAATTACTTGATATAAAAAGTGATTTCCCATTTTATATTGAAGATGAAACAGGAACAGTTAAAATTGACCCGAAAGGAGCAGACCTTAAACTTGTAAATAAATATGTGGAAGTAGAAGGAAGAGTAAGAAAAACAGAGCATTACATCCTTGAAAAAGAAAATGTTTATGTAATAGGGACTGCAAAGAAACTACCGAGTTTTTATGATATTGAAAGAGAAGAGGTTGAAAAAAGAATACAGGAAATAATGGAAAATCCAGAAGAAAAAATTAAACTTGATAAAAATAAGGATATGTGGATTGATGAGAAAGAATGGCAGATGGCAAGAGAGGAGATTAAAAAGAAAGTTAGAGAAGAGTTGATGGAAAAAATAAAAAATACGGAAAATCAGAAGAATATGGCTTCTGAACATTTAAAAAATGTTGTTATCGGCAAAGGAGAAAACTCACCTTTTATAATTTCAACTTTAAGGGAGGAACAACTGGTTGAAAAATTAAAAGGGCAAACTTCTCTTATGATATTTGGTGGGGCTACTCTTATAATCGTTTGTCTGGGAATAATTTTAAGTTTGATTTCCAATGGACTTTTTAAATAAGGAGGGAATATGGGAATAATAGTGGCTGTATTAATCGGTTTGATAATAGTTGGAGGTATTCTTTATTTTGTTAGTATCTACAATGGCCTTGTTAAATTGAGAAGAGATATTG
>CAZRDZ010000189.1:0-1772 GCA_964599135.1 uncultured bacterium | reverse complement strand
TAAATTACCCGACAACAGCATTCCTTTCAAGTTTGGTTTGAGAGAAGGAGATATAGTCCGCAGAATTAATGGAACCCTGATTGACAGTATTAGCAAAGGTTATGTTATTTACAATCAAATAGTCCAGAATGGAACAAAAATAGTAACTGTTGAGGTTTTAAGAAATGGAAGGCCTGTTGTTCTTTCATTTAAATTGAAATGAAACCAGAACTCATAAAAAAAAGGGATGGTTCCATCCAGAAATTTACTCCAGAAAAAATAGAAACAGCAATTTACAAAGCATTAAAAGAAGGTGGTATTGACAACCTTTCTCTTGCCAGAAAATTAACAGAAAAAGTTATAGAAAAAATTTCAATAGAAACCCCTGAAGTAGAAGAAATTCAGGATATTGTTGAAAATACCTTGATGGAAAATGGTTATCCTGAAATCGCTCGTCTTTACATAATTTACAGAGAAAAAAGAAAACGAATAAGAGAAAGCAAGAAAATTCTTGGAGTTGAAGACCGACTGAAACTTTCAGTAAACGCAATCCATATTCTTAGAAGAAGATATCTTTTAAGAAATGAAAATGGAGAAATAATTGAGACACCAGAGAGTTTGTTTGAAAGAGTTGCAATAAGTGTTGCAGAAAGTGAAATTGAATATAAAGAAAGTAAACAAGAATATGCTGAAAAATTTTATAACCTGATGACTTCTCTTAAATTTTTACCAAATTCTCCAACCCTTATGAACGCAGGAACTCCTCTGGGACAACTTTCTGCCTGTTTTGTTTTACCTGTTGGTGATTCAATTTATGAAATTTTTGAAACATTAAAAAATATGGCTTTAATTCATCAGAGTGGAGGAGGAACTGGTTTTTCTTTTTCAAAATTAAGACCGAAAGGCGATATAGTGGGTTCAACAAAGGGAGTTGCATCAGGTCCTGTCTCTTTTATGGAAATATTTGACAAAGCAACTGAAATTGTTAAACAGGGAGGAAAAAGAAGAGGCGCAAATATGGGAATATTGAGAATTGACCATCCTGACATTTATGAATTCATAACTGCAAAAAGAAGAAACATCCTGACAAACTTCAATATTTCAGTTGCTGTTCCTGATACCTTTTTTGAAAAAATAAAAAAGAAAGAGCAAATATCCCTGATAAATCCAAGAGATGGAAAGGAAGTCAGGAAATGGAAGGCAACAGAACTCTTTGATTTAATATGTATAAATGCATGGGAAACAGGAGACCCTGGAATTATTTACATTGATGAAATAAACAGACATAATCCAACACCTGAAATAGGTCCAATAGAAGCCACAAATCCCTGTGGAGAAGAACCTCTTCTACCGTATGAGTCCTGTAATCTTGGCTCAATAAATTTAACAAAGTTTATTAAAAATAGAAAGATTGACTGGGATGAATTAAAAAACACAGTTGAAATTTCAGTAAGATTTTTAGATGATGTAATTGATGTCAACCGCTTTCCTGTGAAAGAAATAGAAAAAATGACAAAAGGAAACAGAAAAATAGGTCTTGGTATTATGGGATGGGCAGACCTTCTTTTTGAATTAGGAATACCTTATGGAAGTGAAGAAAGTTATAAACTTGCTTCAGAAATTATGAAATTTATAAATGAAACTGCTTTCAGATACTCTGTTTATCTGGGGAAGATAAAAGGTTCATTTCCTAATTTTGAAAAAAGCATATACAGAGGAAAAGTTGATTATTTAAGAAACGCCACAAGGACAACTATTGCTCCAACTGGAACTATAAGTATAATAGCAAATTG
>CAZRDZ010000188.1:0-1779 GCA_964599135.1 uncultured bacterium | reverse complement strand
GGTTGCGCGTTCGAGTCGCGCCAGGCGCACAAAAGAAATATATAAACGAAAAGTGCTTATTGAAAATTTAGAGGATGGGCCGTTAGCTCAACTGGCAGAGCAGGGCACTCTTAATGCCAAGGTTGGGGGTTCGATTCCCTCACGGCCTACTGCAAGAACCGGGTTCTAACAGAAGGGAAATTTTATTTCTGTGGAGTTTGTTGTTCTTTCATCTTCTTTATCATATTTACCATCATATCTGTCATATCCATAATTTTTGCGTCTTCTGGAATGTCAAGTTTAAAAACACTATCTTTAATAGGTGCTTTACTCAATGATTTAAAAATTATTTCCATACCTGGTCTTTCTGTATCTGCATAAAAGGAAATTTTTTCAGGAACAAGATTGTCTTTATGGAACCAGGCAATAACTTTATTAAAAAATTGAACATTTTTACCTTTCAGAGCAGGAACATCTTCTTTCAATGATTGAAGATTCTCAACTGTTAAGACATAATAATTCTTACCATTTTTTATTTTTTCACTTACTTTTAAATTGCTGGAAATTTTTTCAAGGTCAGGGATTGATGTTTTTCCAAAATCATATTTTTTCTCCCACTCATTCCTTAAGTCATCAGGAAATTTTGTTAAATCAAACTTAATGACGGTATTGGTTAATTTCTGATACTGGAGCATCTTTTTTCCATCAAATAACATTGATATCTCCATCTCCTGTTCCATCCCTGGTTGCTGATAAGTCATCTCCATTTTAAACTTTTTATCTTTTTTCCAGAATTTCATAGGCATTGTTATTACCTTTCCCATCATATCCATTTTCATTTCAATTTCACCACTTAGATACGGAATATCTTTGTAGTTCTCCACAACCTTTTTTAAAAATTCTTCCTTACTTATTTCAGCAAATGAAATTAAACAAAAAAACACAAACAGCAAAATAAATATTTTTTTCATAATTCCCTCCTTTTCTTTTATTATATCATTTTTAAAACTTTTTACCAATTTAAGAAATTGATATATAATCTAAATTATGGATATAACTGTATGGGAAGAAATTTTCAGGATAGCACTCTCAGGGATTTTGAGTGGTATTATTGGCTTTGAAAGAGAAAAACATGGAAGAGAGGCGGGATTAAGGACAATGCTTCTGGTGGGAATGGGGGTTACTACAATTTTAATTTCTTCTTTCAATGTTTACAATGTATTTTCAAATATAAACAGCCCAATATTAAAAATTGACCCTGCACGTATTGCTTATGGAGTTGTCACTGGTATAGGTTTTCTTGGAGCAGGAGCAATAATTAAAGATAAAAAAAGAGTCAGGGGACTTACAACTGCTGCCTGTTTATGGATAGTAACCAGCATTGGTCTTGCTGTTGGCTGTGGTTTATACACCATTTCTATTTTTACAACAATTTTTGCTGTCTTTGTTCTATACATTCTTAAAAAAATTGAATATAAAATATTACCTGACCTTTACAATACTTTAACTGTGATTGTAAATGAGGAAACAAAAAATATGATTGAGGAATTAAAAAATTTTATAAAAAATTTCGGCATAAAAGTTCTCTCTATTTCTTTTGAAAAGGATATTGAAAATAAAACCTCCTCTTATACTTTTACTTTAAGATATAACCAGGAAAAGAGTGCAATAGATTTAACTGAAAAAATAACACAAATTGAAAATATAAAAAAATTAATCTGGAAATAACATTAACAATTACAAACTTCAATCTCATTCATTCCAGCCCTCTTTTCCTTTAAGAGGAACAAATTGACAACC
>CAZRDZ010000187.1:0-1801 GCA_964599135.1 uncultured bacterium | reverse complement strand
CCAGATGCTTTTTTTGACATAGTAATTTCAATTGATGCAGTAGAGCATTATAAGAATCTCAAAGATTCTTTTTCTGAATTTTATCGAGTACTGAAAAAAGGAGGATTTCTATTTATATTTGGACCTAATTTTTTCTATATGGGAAATGAAGATACCTGTTTAAAAGAAAAGCTTAAGTTTTTATACTTCAGAATTAAGAAGAAAAAAACTTATATTGAAAGACCGGGTGTGGTTAGTTTTCTTTTAATATTCTTGTTAAGGAAAGTCGGTTTTAAAAGAGTAGAGGTAATACCTCCGTTAAGATGGAAAACACACTTTTTTAAAAAATTTCTGCATCTGGTAGATTTAATCAGACCAACAATAAAGATAATGGCTCAAAAATGAAAATATTATTCATTAACAGGGGATGAGTTTTTACAGAGGAGGTGGAGAGAATTTTTGACTTTTTACCAAAATTTTTTATAATAGTTAACAAAATTGTTAACCAATATTTTAAAAATGGAAAGAGATAAGAAACTGAAGATTCTTTATGACACGGGAAGAACAGTGTTTACACTGAAAAATCTTGCTGATTTATGGAATCTATCGTCTGAAAGTGCTAAGGTTGTGGTTAAAAGAATGGTTGATAAAAATGTGTTATACAGAGTTGCTACTGGATATTATACTATAACTGAAAAATATAATTTACTGGAACTGGCAAATTTAATAATTACTCCTTCATATGTTTCTCTTCAATCAGCACTTTTTTATCATAATATTTCGTTTCAGGTTTCAAACATTATTACTTCAGTAGCAAAAATAAATTATACAAAAAAAATTGGTGATACTATATTTAAATATCACTCAATGAAAGAGGAGATTTTTTTTAATCTGGAAGGTCTCAATTATCGTAAGACATTTACAATAGCCATACCAGAAAGAGCAATTCTTGATTGTCTTTATTTTGGTTATCTTCCTGATATAGATAATCCAGAAAAGATTAATTTTACATATTTAAAAGAATTAAGTTTATTTTACCCAAAAAGTGTAAGAAAAAAAGTTAAGGAGTTAATGAGAAGATGAAAAAAAAAGGATTTGATAAAGAATTTCACAAAAGAATTTTGCTTCAGATTTTAGTTGAAATTTTTAAATCCATTGATAGTAAAGTTGCCTTTAAAGGTGGAACCTGTGCTTATCTTTTTTATAATCTTCCAAGAATTTCTGTTGACCTTGATTTTGATATATTGAAACCTTTGAATCCAGAAGATATTGAAAATATAAAAAAAATTCTCTCAAAATTTGGAGAAATAAGAGATTTTCATGAAAAAAGAAACACGATATTTTTTCTTTTGAATTATGGAGAAGGATACCCAAATATAAAAATTGAATTCAACAGAAGAGTATGGAAAAGCAATAAATATAAAATAATATGGTTTTTGGGAATTGAAATGAAAATCGCTGATGAGACAACAATATTTACTAATAAATTGATTGCTTTAGGAGATAGAAAAAATCCTGTAGCAAGAGATGTATTTGATGTTTATTATTTTCTTAAAACAGGTTTTTCTTTGAATGAAGAACTTATCAGGGAACGAACCGGGAAAAATCTGGATGACTTTCTTACTTTTTTAAGTACCTATATAAAAAAGAAATTCTCTAAGAAAAACATTCTTCTTGGACTTGGAGAAGTTCTTGAAGAAAAACAGAAAGAATGGATACGGCAGAACTTAATTAATGACGTGTTGGAATTGATTAAAAGTTATATCAAAAAATGAAAATATTATTTATTAACAGGGGGATGAGTTTTTACAGAGGAGGTGGA
>CAZRDZ010000186.1:0-1806 GCA_964599135.1 uncultured bacterium | reverse complement strand
TCCCTCTGAAAGTAAAATATGGAATAGACCCAACTGCTCCTGAAATACATTTAGGACATACTGTTCCGATAAAAAAACTAAAAGATTTTCAGCAACTTGGACATAAAATATTTTTTTTAATAGGGGATTTTACTGCAAGGATAGGAGACCCGACTGGAAGAAAAGAAACAAGACCAGTACTTTCAGTTGAGCAGATTAATAAGAATTTATTAAGATACAGGGAGCAGGTTGCTAAAATCCTTGATATTGAAAAAGTTGAATTTGTTTATAATTCTGAATGGCTTTCACCTCTTAAACTTGAAGAAATTATAAAACTGACCTCTGCTTTTACTGTTGCTCAAATGCTTGAAAGAGAGGACTTTACACTCAGGTATAAGTCAAACAAACCCATATACCTTCATGAATTCCTCTATCCGTTGCTGCAGGGATATGATTCATATTATCTTGAAGCAGATATTGAAATTGGAGCAACTGAACAGAAGTTTAACCTTCTTGCAGGAAGAACAATTCAGGGTTTTTTCGGCCAGAGAAAACAGGTTGTAATTACAATGCCCATTCTTGTTGGAACTGATGGTAAATTGAAAATGAGTAAGTCCTATGGAAACCATATTCCCATTGAAACAACCCCTGAGGATATGTTTGGGAAAGTTATGTCAATCCCCGATGATATAATGGCTGATTATTTTACTTTATTGACAGAAATCCCTTCCACCATTTTTGAAAAGAAGATAAAGGAAAATCCAAGAGAGGCAAAAAGTTTACTTGCAAGGGAAATTGTAAAAGAGTTCTCTGGAAAGGAAATGGCAGAAAAGGCAGAAATTCATTTTAACAAAGTTTTTAAAGAGAAAAAGACACCTGAAAATATCCCTGAATTCAAAGTGCCTGAAAAAATAATTAAAGAGGGAAAAGTAAATATAGTTGATTTAATATTCTCCTCAGGTGCTGTGGCTTCAAAATCAGAAATTAAAAGGTTGATAAATCAGGGAGGAGTTCGTATTGATGGAGAAAAAATTGATAATATTGACTTCAAGGTTGAAGTTAAAGATGGGAAAATTTTAAAAATAGGAAAAAGAAAATTCTTTAAACTTGTCAGGTAAAAAATGGAAGAAATAAGAAAAAAACTTACTGAATACGGGAAAAAAATTGTTGAAAAGGAACTTGTTGCAGGACCTGGTGGAAACATAAGTGCAAGAGAAGGAAATTTTGTTTATCTTTCCCCCAGTGGTTTCTTCTTAGATGAAATAAAAGAGGAGCAATGGGTAAAGGTGGATATTAAGACAGGAGAAATAGAAGGGGATTTGAAACCAACCTGTGAAATCTCAATGCATCTTGGGATATATAAAGAAAGAGAAGATATAAAGGTTGTTTTCCATACTCATCCTCCGTTAACTGTTGGACTTATATCTTCAGGAGTTGAATTTAAACCATTCTGTCCTGATTTTGTTACTCTACTGGGAAGAGAAGTTCCTGTAATTGATTATGTCCCCCCAGCAGGAGAAGAAATTAGAAAAGCAGTTTGTGAAAAAATAAGAAGATGTAATGTTGTTCTACTGAGAAATCATGGTGCTGTCTGTGTTGGAGAGACATTTAAAGAGGCGTTTGCAAGAATATGGCTTGTTGAAGATATTGCTAAAAGTTTAATTGCAGGTCTTATATCAGGAAAAATGAGATATCTTACTACAAAAGAAATAGAAAATATTGAAAAAACGGAAGCAGATGCCTACAGAAAAGCACTTCTTAAAAAAATGGAATGATGGAAGAAAAATGGAAGTTTGACGAAAATTATATAATTCTTAAAAAACCATT
>CAZRDZ010000185.1:0-1810 GCA_964599135.1 uncultured bacterium | reverse complement strand
TTTGACCTGAAACAGTATCACCTGTTTTAAGGCCAAATTTTTTAATTTGAGAAGGGGAGACATATATATCATCAGGTCCCGGAAGATAGTTATAATTAGGCATTCTTAAAAATCCAAATCCATCTGGCAGGATTTCAAGAACTCCTTCTCCAAATAGAAGTCCATTCTTTTTAGTTTGAGTTTCCATAATTTTATAAATAAGTTCATCTTTCTTTAGTCCACTTATCCCATTAATACCCATTTCCTTTGCCATCTTCTGAAGTTTAGGAATTGTTAACTTCATAAGATTGGCAACATTAATTTCTTTCTGGTTCATATCTCCTCCTTATTTAAAATTATTTTCTGACTTAATTTTTCCTTTAACTGGAAGGATTTCATTTATTATTTCTCTCACATATTTTTCCGTCTGGTGTATTGGACCGGAATTATTAATAATGTAATCAGCATTTTTTTCTTTAAACTTGAGAGGAAGTTGATTTTCCCATCTTAATTCAATCTCTCTATCATTAAATTTTTCTCTTAATCTGGACTTTATTATATCTACGGAAGCACTTACTACTATAATATAATCAAATTTCTTTTCTGATTTTGTTTCAAATAAAAGAGGTATTTCAACTATTATTATACCTTTCTTTTTAATCCTGTCAATATTTTTTTTAATTTCCTCATCTATTCTTTTGAAAACAAGTGGATGGATTAAATTCTCAAGTTTTTCTTTTTTCTCACGGTCAGTAAAAATTACTTCTGCTATCTTCTTTTTATCAACTTTTCCATTTTTCACAGCTCTATTACCAAAAATTTCTGCAAGTTTCTTTTTTACCTCCTCCTTTTCAAGCAATTCAGCAACTAAATCATCACAGGAAATGACATCAATCCCATATTTTTTAAAAATTGAAGCAACAGTGGTTTTCCCTGAACCAAATACTCCTGTCAGTCCAATCTTTTTTATTTTTTCCATTAAAAACTTTTAAGAAGATTAGTTAACATAATTATGAAATTTTCTGAAAATAGAATTTATGTTCCTGTTTTCCATGAAGAGAGATATTTCTTTTGCTCTTTTGTAAGTTTATCAATTTTTATACCCAGTGCTTTTAATTTTAATTCTGCTACTCTTTTATCAATTTCTTCAGGCACATTATAAACATCGGGTTTCATCTCTGGATTTTCTTTAAAATATATGTGTGAAAGGAACTGATTGGCAAAACTCATATCCATAACTGAGGAAGGATGACCTTCAGCACAGGCAAGATTCAAAAGACGACCTTCCCCCAGAAGGTATATTTTTTTTCCATCAGAAAGGGTATACTTATCAAGTTGTTCTCTTACTTTTGTCTTTTTTGCATTTTTCTCTAATTCTTTTACATCTATTTCAACATTAAAATGCCCTGAATTTCCAAGAATTGCTCCATCTTTCATTTTGTTTATTTCTTTCATAGTGATTACTGACTTATTTCCTGTTGCAGTTATGAAAATATCACCGATTTCTGCTGCTTTTGAAACTGGCATAACAGTGAAACCATCCATTGTTGCTTCAAGTGCTTTCAATGGGTCAACTTCGCAGACAATAACTTTTGCCCCCATTCCATTAAAGCGTTTTGCTATACCTCTTCCACACCAGCCATAACCACAGACAACTGCAATTTTCCCGGCAATTAAGATATTTGTGCTTCTCAACAATCCATCTATTGTGGATTGCCCGGTTCCATATCTATTATCAAAAAAATGTTTTGTTTTAGCATCATTTACAGCAATAACTGGAAATTTCAGAAGATTCTTTTTTGCCAGATTTTTTAATCTTATAACACCTGTT
>CAZRDZ010000184.1:0-1811 GCA_964599135.1 uncultured bacterium | reverse complement strand
TTCTGTTGACAGATGGAGAAAAAAAAGTATAATATATATGTCTCTGGCAACCATGGCGGGAGGGTAACACCCGTTCCCATCCCGAACACGGCCGTTAAGCCTCCCGACGCCGATGGTACTGCCTCCGGGAGGAGGTGGGAGAGTAGGTGTTGCCAGAGACATTTTTATTTATAAAAGTTAAATAAAATGATATAATATAAAGTATGAAAAAGAATGTGATTATTGGTGTATGTGGTTCAATTGCTGCATATAAGGTGTGTGAAATCATAAGAGAATTGAAAAAGAATGGATTGAATGTTAAAGTAATTATAACAGAAGAAGGGAAAAAATTTATAACTCCACTTACACTTGAAGTTCTTTCTCAAAGTTCTGTTTATACCAGTTTGTTTGAAAAAGGCAGTTATGATGAAAATCACATCTCTTTAAGTGAATTCGCCGATGTAATTCTTGTTGCTCCTGCAACTGCCAATATAATCGGCAAAATTTCTTCTGGTATATGTGATGACCTACTGACATGCACAATCTGTGCCTTTAAAGGAAAAGTTATTTTTGCTCCTGCTATGAATGAAAATATGTGGAATAATAAAATAGTTCAGGAAAATGTGAAAAAATTAAAAAAGATGGGATATATATTTGTTGGTCCTGAAAAAGGTACTCTTGCAAACGGTAAAAAAGGTATTGGGCACCTTGCTGATATAAAGAAAATAGTGGGAGAAGTAAATAGAAAATGAATAAAATTGTCTATTCATCCACCTTTTTTTTCAGGGTATCCGTTATATTTTCTTGCCCCAGGAATTGGTGATACAACTGCTGGTTGTTGCATAAGCGCCCTTAAAAAGAGAGACATTTTTATTTTGACAAAAAAATATACCATAGTATATTATTATGTAAACAAAATTTTAAAAGGAGTAGAAAATGGGGAAAAGTTATTCACTTGAGCCAAAAGAAGTAAAAAGGGTAGAGACAAAGTATAGAAGGATTTTAACAAAGATACCTGTTCCTGAATCAATACCAATTTTAGAAAAGTTGAGAAAATATGAACCAGTTTCAATGAGTGGACAACCCCCTATTGTATGGGAGAAAGCAGAAGGAATAAATGTTTATGATAAATATGGAAACAAATGGCTTGATTTCTCATCAGGAGTTCTTGTAGCAAATTCAGGACATTCAAATCCTTTCGTTTTAGAAGAAATAAAGAATCAGATTGAAAAACCGCTTTTACACAATTACTGTTTCCCTTCTGAAATAAGAGCAAAACTTGTTGAAAAAATTGCATCTCTATCTCCAGAACCATTGAAAAAGGTCTTTCTCTTAACAACTGGAGCAGAAACAACAGAATGTGCTATAAAACTTGCAAGAACCTGGGGTAAAAAGAAAAATAAGAAAGTTATTGTTTCATTTGAAGGGGCTTTTCATGGAAGAACTCTTGGAGCCCAACTTATAGGGGGAATACCTGCTTTAAAAGAATGGATTGTAAATCCTGACCCTGATATTGTTCAGGTTCCATACCCTGGAGACCCAAGAGTTAAAGATAAAAGTTTTTCTCTTTTTGAAAAAACATTGAAGGAGAAAGGAATAGATGGAAAGGATATCTGTGCTGTTATTTCTGAAACATATCAGGGAGCGAATGCATCTTTAATGCCTGTTGAATATGCTCAGGTATTAAGAAAATGGTGTGATGAGCAGGAAGCACTTTTAATTTTTGATGAAGTTCAGGCAGGATTTGGAAGGACAGGAACTTTCTGGGGATTCCAGCACTATGGAATTTTACCAGATATTTTCTGTCTTGGTAAGGGAATGAGCAGTTCTCT
>CAZRDZ010000183.1:0-1819 GCA_964599135.1 uncultured bacterium | reverse complement strand
TTTTTTATTATCATTTTTCCAAAACACTCAAAATATATTGCAGATGCTCTTCCTTCTACTCCAAGGATGGAAGAAACAGAGTTCTTTCTTTCAAGTTCAGAAATTAAAGAGGTAATCTGCTCAAGGTTTGGAGAAAAATTAACTTCAGGATGGTTTCTCATATATCTCATAAGTATATTCCTGGAATTATTTATTTTCCCTTTTACAAACACTTTTGAAATTTTCAATTTAAAGTCTTCTGATTTATATTTTTCATACTGGCATATTCTTAAAAGAACATTTTTTGATTCAACAGGAACAAGTTTTCCAAGAAATTTTCCATAATAGGAAAAAAAAGAGACATCTATACTGTTTTCAAGAAGAAACTTCATTGCCTGAGTTGTGAGTTGAATATTCCCAAAAATAAAAACTCTGTCAACTTTAAATTCAGGAATTTCAAGAAGAATTTCATCTTCTTTTTCTACAACAAACCTTCTGCTTTCTTTTCTTAATTTCGCTCCCTGTTCAATCAAATAAACAGTTGCCATATTATTTTATTGTTATTGTATTTTATCGGGAAGAACAGGATATTCAATTTTTACTTTAATTTCAGTAAGACACTCCTCTATATAATTCTTTGAAAATATAAAAAATTCCCTCCATTCCTTCTCTAAAATGGGGTTATCTCCATGAGCAAGTTTTGATAAATTTCTAATTTTTAATTGGTTTTGTAATTCTTTTTCTTTCTTTTTATATATTTTCCCAAAAGGGTCTTCAAGTTCAGCAAGTAATTCGTAATCATCCACCAATCCAATTTTAATTTCTCCTTTCTTATCTCTCTTTCTCTCCCACTTTTCCTTATTTTTTACTTTATCAAGGGATTTTTCAAGATGCGCCGTCTCAATTTTATATTCTTTTTTAAATCTCGTCTGAGCAAGCAATTCAATACCTCTATAAAGTCGTGCAACTCCATTATCATAAAATCCATTTTCTGCCTGTCTTTCTGCGTTTTTTACAAGATCAAGAACTGGTTCATAGCCAGAATTTTTAGTTTTTTTAAGAATTTTTAAGAGGTAATTCCACTGTTGAGGATATTGCTGTGAATATCCCTTTAACATTTTGTATGCTTTTTCATATTCAAAATTGTCCCAGTGATAGAAAGCATCACATATTTCTATTTTTCTTAATATTTCTTTCTGCTGATTTCCCAACTCTTTTTCAGTAAGTTGCTCTAAAATAAGTTTTGCAGGATAGTATAGGTACTTTGAAATTAACGAGTCCACAGTATTCATAAAAAAGTCAATTCTTGCTGAACTTATGTTCTCAACTATAGGAAAACTTTCCTTTGTTATTTTTATAGTATCTTCTCTCTTTCCTTTTGAAAAAGACAATTTTAATTCAAAGTCAAAAGCACTTAAAATGGAAAGAACAGAAGACATTATTTTTGTTCCCCCTGTAAAATCACATATTATTTCTCTCCCTATCTTTTTTGCTTTCTTTAAGGTTTCTTTTGTTTTCTTGTAAATCTCGCTGAAATCATCAGGGTCATCAAGAATAACTTTTTCATATTCCCCTTTATACCCACTCTGGATAAGAATATTGGGATATGTTTCCTTTTTTTCTATTATTTGTTTACAATTGGGACATCTGATTTCTCTTTTTCTTATACATACATTTCCTTTTCCATCAACAGTTATTTCACTCGCTACTTTTGGATTACCACCAGAACATATAAAGAAAATGTAATCTGGATGATATTTTTTTACTGCCTGAACAATCACCTCATCAGAACCCCCAACTGTAATAATTAAAACTTTCTCATACATTCTCACCCCCTGTT
>CAZRDZ010000182.1:0-1825 GCA_964599135.1 uncultured bacterium | reverse complement strand
GGAGTAACTGCTGTTCATTCAATTTCTTATCCTCTTGGTGGAACTTATGGTATACCTCATGGAATTGGGAATGGTTTACTCCTTCCTTATGTTTTAGAATTTGATATTGAAAAGGATATTTCTTTTACAGTTGAAGAAAAACTTGCATCCATCACTGATATAATAAAAC
The DNA here is from genome assembly GCA_964599135.1 of uncultured bacterium. GTDB lineage: Bacteria > Ratteibacteria > UBA8468 > B48-G9 > JAFGKM01 > JAGGVW01. Next base: position 1,656 of record CAZRDZ010000182.1, on the reverse strand, counting down.
CTGACTTAAAATTTGAAGAAAAAGAAAAAGCAAAATTCCTTGTTGAAGAAATAAAAAAATTCCTTGATATTTTCAAAATTCCAAGATTAAAAGATTTAAATGTAAGTAAAGAAAGTTTCCCTCAACTTGCTGAAGATGCCTTAAATGTGTCTGTCCCGATTGAAAACAACCCGGTTGCTATTAAAAAAGAAGATATAATTGAAATATACGAAAAAGCATATTAAAATCAATCAAATCTGTATTTATCCTCTTCAATCCATATTATCTTCCACCTACCTGCTTCTTTTTTCAACTTAACTATAAATCTCCCTGCTTCTCTTATTACTTCACCATAAGAATCCTCTGCTTTTCCTTTTCCAAATAATTTTACAAGAGCGATTTTATCTTCAATTTTTATATCTAAATTACTTACAGATACACTTACTTCTTGATAATTTTTTAAAATGTTTTTCAGATAGAAAAAGAGTGTCCCCCAGGTATTTCCATATTCATCCCTGTATTCAATAGAAAATTGTTTCATAAATTTGTGATAATCCTTATCATTTATTGCTTTCACAGCAGTTTTAATAGTTCTTTTCACCCTATCTTTTTCTGAAACAAAAATGAATTTTTTCATAAAAAAGAATGTCCCGATTAAAATTATAACTGAAAAAATTATAATTATCTTTTTCATTTTATTCCCATAACTTTTCCAACAACATTTTTCAAAGAGACCTCTCCTTTAAGGTGTTGTGAAATATCCATACTTCTGTTATCCCCAATTACAAAAATATGATTTTTCTTAACCTTTATCTCTAACATATTCCAGTTGCTTCTATTCACCACATATTCCTCTTTTAATTTCTTTCCATTTACAAAAACATCCCCATTTATTATTTTAATTCTTTCTCCCTCTTTTCCAATAACTCTCTTTACAAAATATATATATGGCTTATCAGAAGTTCTGAAAACAACAATTTCTCCTCTCTCTGGTTTCCTGAATTTATAAACAATTCTGTTTACAAAAATTATTTTTCCATCAGGAATTGTTGGTTCCATACTTGGTCCAAATGCTCTAAATGGTTGTATAAAAAATGTCTTTATAAGGAAGAAAAATAAAATAAAAACTACCCAGAAAGAAATTCTTTTCATGGCAGACATTTCCATCTCCAGAATTTTACCCAGTTTTTTCTATAAATTTTTGCAATCTTTTCTTCTCTCAAAATTATAATTGTCTCATAATTTTTCTTTGCTGAAACAGTAGGGTTGTATGAACCTGTTATTACTGTTTTGCCATCAATTATAAAAAGTTTATCATGAAGAAAACCTGCTATATTACTTTTTCTTACATCAATTCCAGAGTCATTTAAAATATAAAATAATGAATTTGTTGAAGTATTATAATTTTCAAAAATCCCCTTTTCTTCAATCCCTTTTATTTTTTGTTTTATAAGTGCTCTTGCTATATTTTCAGATGTAAGAAAAAAACAGGCAAAATAAATATAACTTTTTGCTTTTTTTATTTCCTCAATTATTTTTTTCTCTACATTATTTTCTGGAGAAAAATAAATCTCTATCTTCTCCTTTTTAAAAATTCCTTTATTTTCCTTGTTATTCCAGATAGATAAAAACTTTCTTTTAAAAAATTCACTTATTTCTCTATCTTCAATTATAAGG
>CAZRDZ010000181.1:0-1850 GCA_964599135.1 uncultured bacterium | reverse complement strand
AGAAGTTATTGCTGCTTATGATGGTATGAATTTTGAAATTTAAATCCAGTCAAATGTGCTATAAATTCATTTTCCCTCCAATTTTGAAATTCTTTTTTTTGGGGATAAATATACCATTTCTTCAAAAAGAGGTATAATAATTATAAATGAAAAATAAAACATTTAATGAAAAAAGGTTTTTTACCACAAGTGATATTGGAAAGATTTTTGGAGTAACAAGAATTTGTGTTTATAAATGGATAAAAGGAGGTAAACTTCCTGCAATAAGAGTTCCTGGTGGAAAATATAGAGTTTTAAAAAAAGACCTTATTGAGTTTATAAAAAAAGCAGGAAAAGATAAATATACGGATTTGGTAAATGAACTTGTAGAAAGTAAAAAAATCCTGATTGTTGATGATGATAAAAAAGTTATTGATGTTTTAAAAGATAACCTTGAAAACAAAAATCCTGATTTTAAAATCTATACTGCTGATAATGGTTTTGACGCTGGTTTAATCATTACAAAGATCTATCCTGATATTGTCATTCTTGACCTTTTAATGCCAGGAATGGATGGTTTTGAAGTTTGCAGAAAAATAAAGACAGACCCATCAACAAAAAATATAAAAGTTATTGCAATGACTGGATACCCTGATAAAGAGAACATTGAAAAAATAAAAGAAGCAGGAGCAGATTATATATTAGAAAAACCAATTGACTTTGAAAAACTTGAAAAGTTGATAAAAAGGTAAAAATTGTTCCTTTTTAAAAACATTTTTTCTAAAAAAAGTCAGTTTTATTTCAGATTATCTTCTCTTCTTTCTTCTGGATATAATGTTCTTGTCGCAATTTCTCACATTGAAGAAAATACTTCTGACCCTGTAATTAAAAATATTTCACATCATCTAAAAAAGGAAGTATCAAATGGTAAAAGTTTTTCTGATGCGATGGAAAAATTAAAAGATTTTTTCTCACCATTCGAAATTAAAACTGTCTCAGCAGGAATTAAATCCGGGAATTTTGCAGAAATTGTCTCTTCTCTATCAGTATATTTTGATTTCTTTGAAAACATAAGAAAGAAACTTTTAAATGGCCTCACATACCCTTTTATTCTTTTAAACCTTGCGATAATTATTCCTGCCTTTCCTGTTCTTTTCCTGAAGGGCTTTTTCCCTTTTCTTGGTAAAATTATTCCTCCTTTTATTTTCATCTATGGAATTATTTTTATGTTTATGTTTCTACCTGAAATTCTTAAAAATCAAAAGATGAGAAAAACAACAGATAAGATTATTATAAAAATCCCTTTACTGGGAAAAATTATTATAAACTTCCAGATGATTTTATTTCTAAAAACATTTTCTCTTCTTTACAAATCTGGAATAGATATTATAAATTCATTTAAAACAGCAACAGAAGTAATATCAAATGAAACAATCAGAATGGATTTTGAGAAAAATTTTTCTTTATTAAAGGAAAACAAAACTATTTCTGAAGCAATAAGAAACAATTTATTCCTTCCCCATCAGGTCAAAGAGATAATTGAAACAGGACAGATAAGTGGAAATATGGATATAGCCATTGATAAAGTTGTGGAATATACAGAAGAAGAGACCAATTACATAATAAATCAATCTCTTAAAATTTTCCCTGTCTTCGTCTATCTTCTAATTGCTACTTATGTTGCCTATATCATTATTTCTTTTTACTCCAATTACATAAAAACAATAAATTCTCTCCTCTAATATGCAGCAGAGTATGAAGCGTGCGGTTGACATATAAACAGGAGGATGGTAAAATAAACAAACTTAAAAGGGACAAAGGGGCCGTAGTTCAGCGGTTCAGAATGCCAGACTGTCGATCTGGAGGTCGCG
>CAZRDZ010000180.1:0-1857 GCA_964599135.1 uncultured bacterium | reverse complement strand
TCATCAACAGTTGAAAAAATTAAAAGGTCATCTGAAGAAATATAGCCCCTTTTAAGTTGATTTTCTTTCATCCATTCAATTAATCCAGACCAGTAGTTTCTATCAAAAAGAATTACCGGGAATTTATGGATTCTTTCTGTCTGAATTAATGTTATTGCTTCTGTAAATTCATCCAGTGTGCCGAACCCACCTGGAAAAATAACAAACGCTTTTGCATATTTCACAAACATAACCTTTCTTGTAAAAAAGTATCTGAAAGAAATAAGTGTCTTTATATATGGATTTGGTTTCTGTTCATGAGGTAATTCTATGTTCAGTCCTATTGAATTTCCACCTGCAAGAGTTGCTCCTTTATTCGCTGCTTCCATTATTCCTGGTCCACCACCTGTTATTACAGTATATCCATTCTCTACAAGTAATTTGCCAACTTCAACTGCCTTTTCATACCATTCATCTCCTTCCTTAACTCTTGCTGAACCCCAGACAGTTACGGCATTTTTTACATTTTCAAGTTCTTCAAATCCATCCACAAATTCAGCCATTATCCTGAAAATTCTCCACGCCTCATCTGCAAAAATATTTTCTCCCATTTTAACTTTCTTTTTCTTCCTTTACTTTTTCAACAATCAATTTAAGACCATCATTACCAACAACCTTTATTTCTTCATCTTTCTTTATAACCTCATTTTTATCCTTACATATTGCTTTCCAGTATTCACCACGCACAAAGACCATACCTTCTGGATTAAGTTCTATCTTTACTTTCCCCTTTTCTCCAATAATCCCTTCAATACCGGTGGTAACTTTTTTTCTTCTTGTTTTAAGAGCAAAAAGTAATATTGCCCAGATGAAAAAGCCAGATGAAAAAGCAGCAGAAAGAATTAAAGATGGAGCAATCCTTACTTCTGAAATTGGTCTTATAAGCATAAAGGAGCCAATAAGAAATGCAATTATACCTGATATAAAAAACAAACCAAATGTTGGAGTTGTTGCTTCAATACCAAAGAGGACAAAACTCAAAAGGAGTAAAAGAAGTCCTGCCATATTTATTGGGAGTGTATGCAAAGCAAAAAATCCAAGAATTAAACATATTGTTCCTGCAATTCCCGGGATACCAAAACCAGGATGAGAAAATTCAAGTATTATTCCCCACATACCTATTATCAAAAGAATATATGCAATATTTGGATTTGAAATTGTCTTAAGAACATTATCTTTAAAAGAAACTTTTGTAGGAGTAAAAACAACATTCTTTGTATGAAGGGTAATTTCCTTTTTATCTTTTTTTATTTTTTTTCCGTCAATTTTTTTGAGAAGTTGTTCTATATCTTTCGCCACAAGGTCTATAACTTTATTTTTTAGTGCTTCTTCTTCTGTTGAAGATATACTTTCCCTGACTGCTTTTTCAGCCCATTTCTCATTTCTTCCTCTATACCTTGCAATACTTTTAATAAAACTAACAGTATCATTTACTATTTTTTCTTCCATCGTCTTATCTTTTTCTCCACCACTCATAAGGGTTACAGGGTGAGCCGCCCCTATATTTGTTGCAGGAGCCATAGCAAGAATATCACAGGAAAGAGCAATGAAAGTTCCAGCAGAAGCACATTGAGCACCTGATGGATAAACATAGCCAATTACAGGAACTTTAGATTTAAAGATTTCCTGAACAATTTTTCTCGTGGAAGTAAGAAGCCCACCAGGAGTATCAATTATAAGAAGAACAAATTCTGCATTTTCCCTTTCCGCCTGATTTATTACCCTTTTTATCTGATAATATGTAACAGGACCAATAGCATCACTTATATTTAATTTATATCCCTTATTTTCAGCAAAACAGGAATAAGAAATAAAAAA
>CAZRDZ010000179.1:0-1868 GCA_964599135.1 uncultured bacterium | reverse complement strand
TTTAAAAGGAGGGTAGAATGGAAAGAAAAGGAAAAGAGATAGTTGGAGTTGATGTAAATGAATTGATAAATTTGCTGAATAAAGCACTTTCAGATGAGTGGCTTGCTTACTATCAGTACTGGGTTGGTGCAAAAGTTGTTAAAGGAATGATGAAAGAAGCAGTAATTGCTGAACTTACCCAGCACGCAGGAGATGAATTAAGACATGCTGAAATGCTTGCAGCAAGAATTTTACAACTTGGAGGAACTCCTGTTTTAAAACCAGAGGACTGGTACAAACTTACAAATTGTGGATATGAAGCACCTGAAGACCCTGATGTAATGCCTGTTTTGAAACAGAATATAAAAGGAGAACAATGTGCCATTGAATCATATAAGAAACTTTCTGATTTTGTAAAAGACAAAGACCCTGTGACATACAACATAGTTTTAGGTATTTTAACTGATGAAATTGAGCATGAAGATGACCTTATAAATCTCTATGAGGATATTGAGAATAAGAAGTAAGTTTTATAAAAGGGGGAAATATGGCAGTGAAAATGGAAGTATATAAGTGTGAAGTGTGTGGAAATATAGTTTTTGTTTTATATGGAGGGAAAGGAAAACCTGCATGCTGTGGTCAACCTATGAAATTGATGGAAGAAAAGATAGAAACAGATGAGGGTAAGGAAAAACATATCCCGGTGATTGAAAAGGTAGAAAGTGGAATAAAAGTGAAAGTCGGTTCTGTCTCTCATCCTATGGAAGAAAATCATTATATTGAGTGGATTGAAGTAACTGATGGAAGCAGAATTTATAGAAAGTTCTTATCTCCTGGGGAAAAGGCAGAAGCTTTTTTCCCTGTTTCTTCTGAAAATATAAAAGTAAGAGAATTATGCAATGTCCATGGATTATGGAAAAAATGAGAGGAGGTGAGTAAAATGTGTAAGCATTGTGGATGTGGAAGCAAAATAGAAAAGAAAAAATATATATGTAAAAAATGCGGTAAAGAGTCAGATAAGCAGGAAAGATGCTGTGGTGAATTAATGGTGGAGAAAGAGTAAATGAGAGGTGTAGGAATTTGTGGAAGTCCGAGAAGGGGAGGGAATTCTGAAATTTTGCTGGATGAGTTTTTAAAATGTCTGGAAGAAAAAGGGGCTGAAACAAAAAAGTTTATACTTAATGAGATGAAATTTGTTCCCTGTCAGGAATGTGAAAATATAAGGAAAGATGGGAGATGTAAAATTCAGGATGATATGCAAAAAATTTATTCTGAAGTTGAAAGTGCTGATATAATTGTTGTTTCCTCTCCTATTTTCTTTGGTTCTCTTTCCGCTCAAACAAAAATGATGATAGATAGGTTTCAGTGTCAGTGGCTTGGTATAAATATTTTTAAGACATTTACTCCTAAAAAGAAAAAAGGATATTTTATTTGTGTTGAAGCAAGCGAAAGAGATGATTTTATAGAAAATGCAAAAAGTATTATTAAAAACTTTTTTGTCACAATTGGAGCAACCTATTCAGGAGAAGTAATATGTAAAGGGGTAGATAAAAAGGGTAAAATAAGAGAAAAGAAAGAATGTATTGAAAAAATTAGTCGGATTATTAGGTATATTTAATACCGCTCTTTTATATAGCTCATTGTTTTTGTTCAAACTTATTCTGTATCTTTCTTCTTTCGCTATCTCTTTCTCATTTCTTCCAGGAGTTACAGAATGGCAGGAATAATTAATTAAGTAAATTTTTTGATTTTTTTCTGAAAAATAACTGCTTTCAGGAAAAGGTTTATCGGTTCAGGTGTGTTTTTTACTCTGTTGTATCCTATTGGCTCAATCTCTTCATTATACACCAGGAATTTCTCAACAGATGTAAAAAAATAGATTGAAAGGT
>CAZRDZ010000178.1:0-1869 GCA_964599135.1 uncultured bacterium | reverse complement strand
GGATATTCAGAAAAGTTTTATAATTTTTGTTTCTGCAGAAGTTGGAATAATTACACTTTTTTTTCTTCTCCTTCTCTATTTCAATCAATCACTTTATTTAAATTTACTTTTTAAATATACATCTCAATCAGAAATAATTTACCAGCAGATTAAAAGTTTTGATAAATATTTCAAAATCATTGCTTTTATTCTTCTTGCCGGGAATGTATTATTCATCGCTCTTGCTTCAATGTTCTTCAGTCATAAAATTGCAGGACCTCTATATCGTCTTGAAAAAACAATAAAAAGTATAAAGGAGGGAGGGGAAATTCCTGAAAATTTTAATATAAGACCTTATGATTTCCCGAAAAAACTTGCTTCTGAAATACAGGACCTTTTCATCTTAATTAAACAGGAAGAAGAAAACAGAAAAAAGAAAATTGAAGAAATCAAAAAGGTTATTTCTGAGAGTAAAATTGAAAATGATATTAAGAAAAAACTGGAGAAGATTATTGAAGAAATTGAAAATTAAATTTGGATTTACTTTAATTGAACTTTTAATTTCAATTGCGATAATAGCAATGATGGCAGCTCTTCTTCTCCCTGTTCTTTCAAAAGCAAGAGAACTTGCAAGAAGAACCGTATGTGCAAATAATATAAAACAACTGGTAAATGCAGCAGTGATGTATGGAGGAGATTCTGATGGGTATCTCCCTATCACATTAACTTACTGGGCAAACAGAGGAGTTTATTTTACAGAGGGGGAGGTAACCCATAAACCATTCATTAATGCTTTCTATCCTGCCTATATTTCCAATCCAAATGTCTTTTACTGCCCGAGTTTGAAGCATAGAACCGCTGATGCCTGTCTTGAATATGGCGAAACAGGTTATTACTATTGGTGTTATTCATCAGTTGCAGCAGGAGAGCATATTATTACCTATTCAGAAAAAAATGCAGATAAAGTTCTTTTTACTGACTATTATATTGTTGGAACAGATGGAGCATACTCCTGGCATCTTCTAAGAAAGCAATCTGTGCCAACAAAATATCCTTTGATAAATGCCGGTTATCTTGATGGACATGTAGTATTTACAGGAATAAAGTCATGGGCACCACCTGGCTGGTAATTTCAATTTTTCTTTCTTTTGTTTTTCCTTTTGTTTTTCCTGTTTTTTCAGGGAATTTTGCTGTTTATTATGGAAAGAATGAAGTGGATTATTTAAAGACATTCAAACTGGTGATAATACAGCCCTCTCATTATAGCAAACAACAAATAGAAAGAATTAAAAATTCAGGAACAAAAGTCATTGCCTATTTTTCAATTGGAGAGATAGAGAAGATACTTAAATATAAAAATGGGAAAATAATACCGATATATCTTGATAAAAATAAAGATGGGGTGCCTGATAAGAACAAAAACTGGAATTCATATTTTATAAACCCGTGGACAGTTGAATGGAAAAATTATTCTAATGAGAAAATTAAAAAAATTTTTTCAAATGGATTTGATGGTCTTTTTCTTGATACAGTTGATACAGTGGATATTTATCCAGAATTGAAAGAAAATTTTGTAAGTTATATAAAATGGCTCAGAGATTGTTTCCCTTCAAAAATTTTAATTGTAAACAGGGGCTTTTCAATAATAAAGGAAATTTCACCATATATTGATGGTGTCTTATTTGAGTGTTTTTCCACTCATTACAATTTTAAAAACAAGAGATATGAAAGATGGAAGGGAAATGATTTAAAATGGACAGAAAACATAATGAAAAAGTTGAAGGAAATGAAATTGAAGATTTACATACTTGACTATTCAAAAAAAGAAGATATAAAACTAATAGAATTTATTGAAAAAAGAGCAGAAAAGTTCGGGTGTCCTGTTTATGT
>CAZRDZ010000177.1:0-1874 GCA_964599135.1 uncultured bacterium | reverse complement strand
GATTTTTTTCTTTTACCCTTGTTAAAAATAAAGGAGTTCTTTTTGGATTATTCAGTAACTCTTATATGAAAATCCCTATTATAGTCATTTCTTTTGCTGTGATTTTAGGAATTTTAATATATACTCTTAATGTAAGAGATGAAAGTAAGTTTTTACTTTTTTCTCTTGGTTTGATAGAAGGCGGAATTATTGGAAACCTCATAGATAGAGTTAGATTTGGTTATGTTATTGATTTTTTGAATTTTAAGGTCTGGCCTGTTTTCAATTTTGGAGATATATTTATAGTTGTTGGAACATTTTTAACTATTTTTTACCAGTTAAGGAGAACAAATGCATCCTGAATTTATAAAAATTGGGAATTTTGTAATTTACTGGTATGGAGTTATGGTGGCAACAGGGATTTTTATAGGAAGTTTCCTTTTTCAAAAATTTGCCATAAATGAAGGGTATTCCGAAAAAGTAACTTCAAGGTTGATATTCTGGATGATTGTCTGGGCTATCATAGGTGCAAGAAGTTTACATATCCTTGTTCACATCCCGTATTATTACAGACATCCCTTTGAAATAATAAAAATCAGAAATGGTGGACTTGCAGTTGAAGGGGGTATTATAGGTGGACTTTTTTTTATAATTATTTTCTGTAAGATTAATCGTCTAAAAATAATTAAAATACTTGATTTACTTTCAGTTTTTGTTCCTCTTGGACAGGCAATAGGAAGAATTGGTTGTTTTCTAAATGGTTGCTGTTATGGAAAAAAAACAAATTTTATTTTTGGAGTTAAATTCCCCCATCTTCCTTACAAAGTCCATCCTACAGAACTTTATTACTCGTTTTCTTATTTTATCCTTTTTTCTTTTCTTTTCCTTCTTTATAAGAAAAAAGTAAAAGAAGGTATCATTTTCTCAACTTATCTTATTTCTTTTGCTCTTATAAGATATATTATTGATTTTTTAAGAGGAGATTTGAAAAACACCTTCCTTTCTTTATATCCAACACAAATTATTGCAATTCCAATATTTTTCTTTGGTGGAGTTTTGTTTATAATATTCTCTTATAGAAAGGAGGAAGTAGATGGCAAAGTTGATTTTTAATTATCCATTTATGAGAAGAGAATATGACCTTGAGAAGTTTGGTAAGAATGAAATTTATATTGGTAGAGTTGGAAAAAACGATATTACAATTCCTGATTATAAACTATTTAAAAAATTGCCAATGGAAACACAGAGATTATATGCAAAAGACCTTGTAAAAGTTTCAAGAATTCATGCAAAATTTATAAAACAGAAAGATAAATGGTTTATAGAAGATGTTGGAACAAAGGGACTTGGGAGTAATTTTGGGACATATGTAAATGAAGCACGACTTGAAGTAAAAAAACCATATTCTCTTCAGAATAATGATAAGATAAAATTCGGACCTGTTGACTGTGCTTTTGTGGAAGAAACAGAAGAATGAAACTTTTTTGACAATATCCCCATCTAAAAAAGAAAAAAGAGGTGAAAAAATGAATCTTGAGAAATTTACAATAAAAGCACAGGAAGCAATAATGAATTCACAGGGGATTGCGCAGGAGAGAAATCATCAGGCAATAGATACTTTGCATTTGTTATATTCTTTGATTGAAAATGATGAGACAATACAGGAAGTCCTTGCCCAGATGAATATCAAAATTGATATTTTACGAGAAGATATTGAAAGAGAGTTGAGAAAAATTCCTGAAGTTTTTACTTCTTCTCAAGGTTCTGTTTATATAACACCTGCTTTAAATCAGGTTTTTTATACTGCAGGAAAAGAAGCAAAAGCGTTTGGTGATGAATATATAAGTGTTGAGCATCTTTTAATTGCTTTAAGTGAAGTTGACTCTCCTGCAAAA
>CAZRDZ010000176.1:0-1886 GCA_964599135.1 uncultured bacterium | reverse complement strand
TTTCTTGATAAAACAAATCCTCTTGCTGAAATAACCCATAAGAGAAGAGTAACTGCAGTTGGAGAAGGAGGAATAAAAGAGAGGAAAAGAGCAGGTTTTGAAGTAAGAGATGTTCATTACACACATTTTGGCAGAATATGTCCGATTGAAACGCCTGAAGGAGCAAATATAGGACTTATCAATTCACTCACAGTTCATTCAAAAATTGGAGACCTTGGGTTTATTTTAACTCCTTATTTTAAAGTGGAAAAAGGTAAAGTAACAGATAAAATAGAGTATTTAACTGCTAATGAAGAGGAGAATTTTAAAATAGCACCATCAGATATTGAAATAGACCCGAGAAGTGGAAAAATAAAAGAAGAGAAAGTTATTGTAAGAGTAAAAGGAGGTTTATTTGAACAAGTTTCAAGAGAAGAAGTTGATTATATAAGTGTTTCACCTGTTCAAATAGTAAGTGTAAGTGCTTCATTAATACCTTTTCTTGAACATGATGACTCAAACAGAGCCCTTATGGGTTCAAATATGCAAAGACAGGCAGTTCCCCTTATAAAAAATGAGGCACCACTTGTAAAGACAGGTATAGAAAAATTTGTAATAAGAGATAGTGGAGCAGTAATAAAGGCAAAAAATGATGGAGTTGTGAAGTATGTTGATTCTGAAAAAATTATTGTCAGGAAAAATAAACCGGGTCTTTTTCCATGGGAAGAAGATGATATATATTACTTAAAAAAGTTTACCAGAACAAATCAGGATACCTGTTTCAACCAGAGACCTGTTGTTAATGTAGGAGATGAAATTAAGAAAGGGCAAATAATTTCAGATGGACCTGCTACATCAAAAGAAGGAGAACTTGCTCTTGGTAAAAATCTCCTTGTTGCTTTTATGCCCTGGCATGGATACAACTATGAAGATGCTATACTTTTAAGTGAAAGGATGGTTAAAGAGGATGTTTTCACCTCAATTCATATTAAAGAATTTGAAGTTGAAGCAAGAGAGACAGAACTTGGTCCTGAGGAAATAACCCCTGACCTTCCCAATGTTTCTGAAGAACGACTTAAAAATCTTGATGAAAATGGAATAATAAGAATAGGAGCAGAAGTTGAACCAGAAGATATTCTTGTAGGAAAGATTACCCCAAGAGGCGAGTCAGAATTAACCCCTGAAGAAAAACTTTTAAGGGTGATATTTGGAGAAAAAGCAAAAGATGTTCAGAATACTTCTTTGAAAGTTCCGCCAGGGATAAAAGGAGTTGTTGTGAATGTCAGGAAGTATGAGAGAAGAGAGAATTTAAAAGAAGAAGATATTAAAAAAGAGATTAATAAATTGCAGAAAGAATATAAAGAAAAGGAGAAAATAGTAAGAGAAATAATAAAAGAGCAAATAAAAGAAATTCTGAAATCACATAAAGTGAAGGCAAAGGTAACAACAAGAAGAGAAAATTGGAGTAAAATCGCAGAGAAAGTTCAGGATACGAAAGTTAGAAATCAGTTAGAAAAGTTAATAGAAATAGGAAATAATGAAATTGAAAAATTGAGAAAAGAATGTAAGGATGAGGAGCAGAAAGTTAAAAAGGGTTCTGAACTTGAAATGGATGTTATATGTAAAGTAGTTGTTGAAATAGCGGTTAAAAAGAAAATTTCTGTTGGTGATAAGATGAGTGGAAGACATGGAAATAAAGGGGTTATATCAAAGATTTTACCTGAAGAAGATATGCCGTTTCTGGAAGATGGAACACCTGTTGATATAGTTCTAAATCCTCTTGGAGTTCCATCAAGAATGAATATAGGACAGATATTTGAGACACATCTCGGGATGGCTCTTAAAGCACTGGGCTTCAGTCTCAATACTCCAATATTTAAAAGCATAAAAGAATTGGAAATAAAAGA
>CAZRDZ010000175.1:0-1917 GCA_964599135.1 uncultured bacterium | reverse complement strand
TTTCCTTCAGAAAGATAATTTTTTATCCTCCTTATTTTAATTTCTTTCTCTTTTAGTTCAGGAATAAAAGGACCATGAATTGGACCTGTATCTAAAACTTCTATATATTTTTCTGGCAGAAATTTTTTAATTTTTCTTATAAAATTCTCATATCTTTTTTCTGTAAAAAATCCAACAATATCTGCTCCCTGGTCAATACAGAATTTCCTTATATCCTCTTTTTCCAATTTTTTTCTCTTTACCGAGTGAGTATATTTAATCTCTGAAAGTTCTGCTCCTGTTAAAACTGTTGAGAAGTAGTAATTTTCAATTTTCCCTGTTAATTCCTGTCCCACTGATAAATGGGGAATATTAGAAGAAGTGATTGAAGAATAACCGGAAATATCAAGAAGATGAGCAATTTTAAAAGCAGTTAAAGCAAGACGTCTATTTATAGAGGAAATTAAATCTGGTATTTCATTTTCAACTTTTATTCCAATTGAAATAACTGTTTTTGCATCTGGAAGGTGAAATTGAGGATGGAATTGAACAGAGTTTTCAAATTTTTCAACAGAAGAGAAAGCAAAAATATCAATAAACTCTTTCTTTATTATATCCAGAACTCCCTTTTCTATTTCCTTTTTCCCTTTCTTTATTTCTTTTTTCCTTCTTGGAGCATCTGTAAAATCAAGTTGATAGTATCTTTTTCCTGGAACCATACAATATTTAAGACACATCCCTTCTTCTCCACCTCTTTTTCCATATTTTTCAAGATTTTCAAGAATTACTTCTTCATCAACTTTTTCAGGAACTGGAAGGGAAAGATTTAAGCCGAAATTGCCCAGGCACATCTCCATTTGTTCGTATCAGGAAATCCAAAAATCCTTCCCCCTATTTCAATTTTGTTTATTTTCTTTACTTCTTTTCTGAATGCATCAGTTGGACAGTGTTTTACACATTCCATACACCTATCACATAATCTTTCTCCATTATATATAGGGTCTGGAACAAGTTCTGCTTCTGTTATAATTGAAGTTATTCTCTGTCTTGGTCCAAACTCAGGAGAAAGAAAAAGGCCACTCCATCCAATTTCTCCAAGTCCAGCAGCAACAGCAGCATATCTATGAGCAAGGTCAGGAGCAAAAGAAACATCAAGGTCTTTATAAGGTCTATATCTCCACATATTCGTTACTGCTACTGGCATTGTTTTATATCCTTTATCTTCTAAAAATCTACCTATTTTGAAAGATATATTGTCAAGTATGGGATTCATTGCTGAACTTTGAATAGCATATGGCCCTTTATCATGAGGAGTTGGAAAACCACCAAGTTCCACTGCACAATCCAGATGATGAATTCCTACAACAATTACACTTTTACCTTCAGGGAAAAGGCCTTCAGGACTTATTTTCAGAGGAGCATTTTTAAATCTTTCAACAGGCGCTATTCCAACAAGGTCTGCTCCAACTTCTCTGGCATAATTTTTTACTTCTTCTGTTAATTCTTCATTCATATTTTCCACCCATTTTCAAAGTTATATATTCACTCGCTTTCTTTAATTCTTTTATTATCTTTTTTCTGTTTTCTCCCTGGAATCTAATCACAGGTAGATAAACTCCAAGAGAAGCACAAACCTTTCCTTCTAAATCAAATACTGGAACACCAATAGCAACTGTTTTTTCCCTGGTTAATATTTCAATCCTTCCCTTCCTTATTTTCTCAAGATGTTTTTTCATTTCTCCTAAGGTTTTTATGTTCTTCCACATTTCTCCTGGATATCCGTTTCTCTTTACAAAATCTTTTAAACCCTTTTCATCTAAGTAAGCAAGTAAAACTCTCCCTGTGGCTGTTTCATAACATGACCCTTTTTTAAATATATTGAGATTTACATTTAAAAGATGATTTTGAAATGAAACTTCAGCAATTGTATATCTTTCT
>CAZRDZ010000174.1:0-1928 GCA_964599135.1 uncultured bacterium | reverse complement strand
CCGCGGTTAGAAAGGGTATGGAAGAAAGTTTGAGCATTTGAGAGCATATTATGATTGTTATTAAAATATGCGTAAATTTTTTCAGGATTTAGTTCCTTTACTTTTTTACCTATTTCGGTTAGTTCTTTTTTTGAATAATTATGATTGTACCAGTTAGTTCTTCCGTGAAATCTTAAATATATAATATTATTTGTTTTAACAATGAATGATTTTATTTTTGGGCTGTCAACACTTACAAAAACAAGACCAACTTTTTCAATTTCTTTTACAACCTTTTCATTAAACCAGTCATTATGTCTGAATTCAATAGCAAATTTTCTTTTATTTTTTTCACCTTTGAAAAATTCAACAATTCTGTCAAAATAATTGAGTGAAAATGATGGAGGCATCTGGAAGAGATAAAAATCAATATTTTTTTCAAGAGGAGAAAATAAATTTTTAAAGTCATACCAGACATCTTTTGCTTCCTCTTTTAATTTTAAATTGTGAGTTATTTTCCTGTGCACTTTTACTGCAAATCTTATATTTTTACACTTTTTAGACCAGGATTTTATCTGGTTCGGAAAAGGAAATCTGTAAAAGGAAGCATTTAGTTCAACTGAATTTAATCCAGAATTTTTAACAAACCAATCAAAATTTTTTCCTTCATTCCAGTCATAAAACCAGCCGCTTGTCCCGACATATATTTCCATTTTAGGGATATATCTGAATTCTGTCTTTTATCATCCTATCAATAATTTCTTTTTGTTTTTTGTATTCTTTTTCAGTGAAAAGGTGAGGTTGAAGGTTGTAAAGATTAATGGTTTTTTTTATTTCTTTAAATAAGTTTTCATTTTTGTATTCACTGTAAATTATAAGAATATCAATATCACTTTTTGCTGTAAAATTACCTTTTGCATATGAGCCAAAGAGGATAACTCTTTTTATCTCTATAAGTTTTTTTAATTCAGGTATACTTTTTTTAATTCTATCAATTACTTCTCTTTGGCTATATCTGGGATAAAAGATTTTTACAGAATTTAGCAATTTTTTTTGCATATCTTATTAACCTCTCTGCTTCTTTTTTTGTATATTTGTCCTTAGGAGAACCACTGGGGAAGACATCTGGGTATCTTGTTGGTATGTATGCTTTATCTAATTCATAAGAAATTTCAATAATTTCTTCAGGAATTTTATAATGCTTTGATAGTTCATTTAAAAGGTCTGCTACTGAGTGTCCCCATGCTTCTGTCCCAAGTTTCTGGAAAACTGCTTTTATTACTTTTTCTGCTGCTTGCTGTGAAGAAAAGCACGCCCAATTGTAAAATCCATTTTTACAATCGGCTTCTGCGTGTTTAATGTTATTCTCCCCTTCTGCCATCCAATCCTTACTTCTTTCACTCATATCTTAATTTTATCATATGGAATATTTTTTGAAAGCCCACGAGAAAAGTTATTTCCCTATTTTTCAAGAATCTATTTTCTTTCTGTTATATTCCTTTACATCCGTATTTTTCTAATGTTTGACAAATTGCCTCAATATTTTTAAGAGGAACATCTGGTTCACATTCAGCATGAAGCATTAATCCACCTTCTGGTAAAGCAAGTGTCTCAATTGCTTCTTTTATATGGTTTTCAATTTCTTCTGGTGTTGCGAATGGGAATAACTGTCTGTCAAGGTCAAGGTTTATAGCAATTTTACCCTTACAGTATTTTTCAATCCCTTCTAATGTATTTGCTCTTATCTGGGGATTTATAACATTCACACCACATTCTATAAGGTCAGGTATAATTTCAAGAATGTGTCCATCTGTATGAAGATAAACATAAACATTATTTTCTCTGCATAAACTAAACATTTTTGAAAAAGGCATTTTTAAATATCTTCTCCAGTCATCAGGCCTCATAGGTAATGATTTCTGTAGTCCTAAATCATCTCCAAAATATAT
>CAZRDZ010000173.1:0-1932 GCA_964599135.1 uncultured bacterium | reverse complement strand
TTTTTTCAAGTTTGGCAAGTCCAAGATGTGCTGTTTGAACTCCATCACGATTTGTGACATCAATTATATAAATTTTAGGCATAAAAAGCCCCCTCTTTAAATTTCTATTACTTCTGGTTTTTGTGCTTGATGAGGATGTTGACAACCACGATATACTTTTAACTTCTTTATCATATTTCTTGCCAGTTTATTTTTTGGAAGCATTCCCTTAACTGCATGTTTTATGACAAACTCGGGTTTTCTGTTAAGAAGCGAGAAAAGCGTCTCTTTTTTAAGACCACCAAGATATCCTGAATGTTTGTAATAAACTTTATCAAGGAGTTTCTTTCCTGTAACTTTAACTTTTTCTGCATTTATGACAACAACAAAATCACCTGTATCAACATTAGGAGTATAGGTTGGTTTATTTTTACCCATAAGAATTTCTGCAATTTTGCTTGCAAGTCGTCCTAAAACTTTCCCTTCAGCATCAATTAAATACCATTTCCTTTTCACTTCATCTTTTTTAATTACAGGTGTTTTTATCATTTTTTTACCTCCATTAAATTTTCTTAATTATACTTAAAATAATTACCCCCGTCAATTAAAACTGGTAAATGGTTATAGAGATACTTCCTCCCAACTTAATATTGACTTTAGGAACAGAAAAATCTGGTTATAATTTACCTATTGATTTTGTGCTTTTCCTTCTGTAATTGTGGATAACTTTTTTAGTAATTTCAAATCAGTTCTTTCTAACCTGAATTATTTTATTCCTTTTTTTGATTTTCTTCCTCCTGCTGAAATATCTCAAATTTTACCACTTTTCCATCCTTATCAAATCCAACAAAAAAATCATCATAAAACCAGACCTCCATCATTTTGCTATCAGAAACATATTTTCCATAAGGAAACCCAAGTATTTTCTCAACTTTTTCCTTTTCAATTCCAGATGGTATTTTCCCTTTTAGAATTGTTTCTTTTTCCTTTTCTGTTAAATCGGGATTATTTTTTACTATTTCCTGTCTCCATTCAGGATTTAAAAAACTTTTTTCAATCTTCGCTTTTTTCTCTCTGCTTCTGGTAGTAATACATCCTGATAATAAAAACACACAGGCAATTAGCAAAAATTTTTTCATTTTTCCTCCTTCTTTTGCTTTATTTTCTTAAACTACAACTTATTTTATAATATCATATAAAAAATGGAAAAAGAATATCTATCTCCGACAAAAGTTTGTGATATTGAAAATGTTGATTTAAGGATGAGAAGTTATATTTTAACAAAAAATACAACTGATGAAAGAGAGAAAGCAATTAATATTTTCAACTTTGTAAGAGATGAAATTAAATACAGATTTGATTTCCCATATACAAAAGCATCTGAAACATTAAAAAAGGGGTATGGCAACTGTTTCAATAAATCAAGTTTACAGATATCTCTTTTAAGAAATGCAGGTATTTATTCAGGATATAAAGTTTATCTTATAAGGAAAGAGGTATTTAAACCAGTTGTTCCAGAAGATATTTACCAGTTAATTTCAGACCCGACAATCCATGTTTCAACTGTTATATATCTTGACCAGAGATGGGTTGAAGCAGATGCAACAATTGATTATGAAGTTTACAATGCTGTTTTTAAAAAAATGGGGTGGAAATATAAACAATGGGATGGAGAAAATGATATAACAATAAATTCCGATTTCTTAATTGAGCAACAGGGAATATATCCAAGTATTGACTTATATCTTCTTAACCCTCCTAAATTCTGGAATGAAGAACTTTTAAAAAGAGCAAATGAATATATTGAGAAACTTTTAAGACGATTTTGAAAAAGACCTTCTACCTCTTACTCCTTAATCCAACTGAAAGGCACATAGTTGTTGCCTATTAGAGAAAATCAGAAGAAATATTGGGAGAAAAAGTTGATGACTTCTGGGCAGAAATTTTAAAAAT
>CAZRDZ010000172.1:0-1939 GCA_964599135.1 uncultured bacterium | reverse complement strand
CTTTTTTTATAATTTCTTCAGCAATTTTTTCTTTTATCCCGAGTTTTTTCAATGTTTCAATATTTGCATCTTTAAGAGAAGAAAGGTCATTGAAATGATTTAAAATTTTTTTCTTTGTTTTTTCTCCAACACCTTTTATTTCATCAAGAAATGACAATTTCAGTTTTTTTCTCCTTAATCTTCTGTGATAAGAAATTGCAAATCTATGTGCTTCATTTCTTATATTTTTTATGAGATTTAAAACAGGACTGTCATCAGGTAATTTCAATGGTAAATTTTTATAAGGCAAATATACTTCCTCAAATTTTTTTGCTATTGAAATAACAGGAACATTAATTTCCATTTCTTTCAGTTTTTCAATAACAGAATTTAGTTGTCCTTTTCCTCCATCTATAAGAATTAAATCAGGCAGATTTTTCCTTTCTTCGGGTGAATCAAACCTTCTGCCTATAACTTCCTGTAGCATTTTATAATCATCAATTCCCTCAACGCTTTTAATTTTAAATCTTCTGTAATCTTTCTTATCAGGGATTCCCCCTTTAAATGAAACTTTACTTCCAACAGCAAGGTCTCCTGAAATATTTGAGATATCATAACCTTCAATATGGTAAGGAATTTTTTTTAAATTTAATATTCTGGAAAGAGAAAAAAGAACATTTTCCTCTCCATAGGAAAATAATGTTTCTTCATCTCTAAAAGGAAATTTTTCCTTCATCTTTTCAAGTAAGAATAATCTCTGTTTCAATTTTTCTGCCTTTTCAAAATCAAGTTTTCTTATTGCTTCATACATCCATACCCTTAATTTTTTTTCAAATTCTCTATAACTCCCTTTAAAGAAAGCAACAATTCCTTCAATATATTTTCTGTATTCTTCTTCTGATATTTTATTCTCACAGGGACCCGAGCACATTCCAATATAAAATTGTGTGCATAGTTTTGTTTTCCCATTGTATATGTTTTTTTTGCAATTTCTCACTGGATAAAACTTTCTCAAAAATCTTACTGTTTCTTTTAATAACTTAACATTTGTAAATGGACCGAAATATATTGATTTGTTATCTTTTTTTTCTCTTACAATTTGAACTGATGGAAATTTTTCAGATGTTATTTTTAAGTATGGATAACTCTTTCCATCTTTCAAATTTGTGTTGTATTTTGGTTGATATTCTTTAATTAATTTATTTTCAAGGATTAATGCTTCTGCTTCTGAAGCAACTGGAATTACTTCAAAATCATTTATCTGTTCAGAAAGCACTAAAATTTTTGTGTCATTACCTGACGGGTAAAAATAAGACCTTATTCTTCTTGAAAGAGAGATTGCCTTACCAACATAAATAACATTGCCCTTTTCATCTTTCATTAAATAAACACCAGGACAATCAGGAATTGTTTTTAGTTTTTTCTTTATTTCCTCCCTCTTCATTTTCTTCACTTTTACTTTTTTCTTTATTCCTCTCTTTTTCCTTCTCATCTACATAGTTGAGTTGAAGGTCTGTAATTGTAGTTTTTAAAATTCGCGCTTCTTCTTCCGTAAGATTCCCTTTCGTTTTTTCCTCTAACATTATGAGAATTTCAATTATATTGTTTGCCATTTCAAGATTTTTCTGTGTTTTTCCTGAAACAGGGTCAGGGATTTTTCCCAGTGTTTGCCATCCCCAGTTAGCAAAAAAAGAAATGACAAATTTGAATAAATCCTCTTTCATTCCCTCCTCCTTTTTAATAAATTATACCCTCTCAACCTTTTCGGAGGACCAGGTTCTGGTTAAACCCCTGCTATAGGATTTACTATCAATTTTGTAAGAGCAAATAAAAGATTTATTAAGTTGAAAAAGAAAAGAACAAAGATAACTATAAAAATTCCATATCTTTCAATACTTTCATATTTTATTCTTGCGTTGTAAGGGAGAAAAACAGATAAAATTCTTGAACCATCAAGAGG
>CAZRDZ010000171.1:0-1953 GCA_964599135.1 uncultured bacterium | reverse complement strand
ATATGCATCTGAAATACTGTATATTCCGATAATTACTATTCCAATAAATCCGATAAAAAGAAGTATTAAACCCCAGAGAAGAAAAGCAACTGGTGTAAGTCCACCTGTAAGGAAGAAAAATAAAAAAATTGCTCCAATTATGAAAATGAGAAGAGAAAAACCAGAAAGAAATATGAGTGTCAGTCCTTTTTTTATTTCACCGTTATAAATCTGTCCAAGTCCATTTACAATAAAAGAAAGTAAAGCAGAAATTCTTGGTTTTGGTAAGTCCCCTCTTTCCATTTTAATCAATTTTACCTTTTGTGGACGGTAAACTTTTTCCTTCTATTTTTACCGCTTCTTTTAAAGCAAAGGCAACACCTTTAAATATTGCCTCATTTATGTGATGTAAGTTCTCTCCATAAACAAAATTTATATGAAGAGTTACCCCTGAGTGGTTCACAAATGCTTTAAAAAACTCTTTTACATCAGAAATTTTAAGAGAGTTATCTTTACTTCCAAAATCAGGGACATTGAAAACAAGAAATGGTCTTCCTGAAATATCAAGAGAAACATTTACAAGCGTTTCATCCATAGGCATTGAGGAAAAACCATATCTTCTTATTCCCTTTTTATCTCCAAGTGCTTCCTTTATTGCCTGTCCAAGACATATACCAGTATCTTCAACAAGATGGTGTGTATCAACTTCAATATCACCTTTTGCTTCCAGTTTAATATCTATACCTGAAAATCTTGAAAATAATTCAAGCATATGAGTTAAAAATCCATAATTTGTTTCAATTTTATAATTTCCCTTCCCTTCAAGGTCTACCTCAATTTTTATTTCTGTCTCCCCTGTCTTTCTTTCAATTTTTCCTTTTCTCATATCTTAATTTTACCCTAATAAAAATAGAAATTAAATCTATATTATTTTTTCTGAGAAATGTCTGTTTTCTTATAATTATTTATTTTTTCAATAATTTTGTTAAACTCTTCAAGTTTGTCTTCCCCGATATATCTCATTTTCACAATATCTTCTCTTACAGGAATTTTAAGAATTTCAGATAATGGTTTCCCCTTCTTTATCATCTGGAATGCAAAGTGGTGGAATGTAATTATTGTTTTTAGCATAAGGTATTGTTTTTTTAAAGTTGTGTAAGCATCTCTTTCATCAAAAGCACTCTGGTGTAAAAAGTCCTCTCTTATTGAGCGGGCTGTTTCAAGGGTCAATCTATCTTCATCAGAAAGTGTTTCCATACCAACAAGACGGACTATTTCAAGTAATTCTGCTTCTCTTTCAAGAATGGATATTGCTTCATTCCTTACTTCAGGAAAATCAGAACCTATTTCTTTTACAAGATACTCTTTAATATTCTCATTGTAAAGAGAATAACTTGTAAGCCAGTTTATAGCAGGAAAATGTCTCTGATATGCAAGTCGGTCATCAAGCCCCCAGAATACTTTTACAACTCTTAATGTCATCTGAACAACAGGGTCGGTCAGGTCTCCTCCAGGGGGACTTACCGCTCCAATTACTGATAAAGAACCCTCTTTTTCTTCTTTCCCAAGACATATAACTTTTCCAGACCTCTCATAAAACTCTGCAACCCTTGTTCCAAGATAAGCAGGATAACCTTCCTCTCCCGGCATCTCTTCCATCCTTCCTGATATTTCCCTTAATGCTTCTGCCCACCTGCTTGTTGAATCAGCCATTAGAGCAACTGAATATCCCATATCCCTGAAATATTCTCCAATTGTAACACCTGTATAAATACTTGCTTCTCTCGCTGCAACAGGCATATTTGATGTATTTGCTATTAAAACTGTCCTTTCCACTAAAGGCCTTCCACTTGCAGGGTCTTTAAGTTCGGGGAATTCTATTAGAACATCTGCCATTTCATTTCCTCTTTCTCCACATCCAATATAAATTACTATTTGACTATCTGCCCACTTTGCAATTTGATGTAAAACCAC
>CAZRDZ010000170.1:0-1970 GCA_964599135.1 uncultured bacterium | reverse complement strand
CACTTTTCGTTTATATATTTCTTTTGTGCGCCTGGCGCGACTCGAACGCGCAACCCTCTGCTTAGAAGGCAGATGCTCTGTCCTGTTGAGCTACAGGCGCTACTTTTATATTTTATTTTTTTGTGTCAATCCAGTCAAGAGGACATATGGGAAAAAGAAAAAGTCAGATACTGGATATTTCTTTTTTGAAAAAAGAAGGAAGAACAAAAAGGTATGGTTGTATTTCAGGAGTGTAATATTTCAATTCAATATCTTTTTTCTCAGGTATTTTTTCAATGTCAATATCTCCTTTAACACCCATTGCAAAACTGAAACCAGGTAGAAATCCAGCAATAGGAAAAGAATATATTTTCACTTTATCAAAGACACTTTTCATATTTGTATAAATCCTTTTTAATTGTTCTTTCCCAAAATAGTATCCATTGCCTGCATATGTAGTAAAAATTCCTTTTTCTGAAAGTATGGAGAAACATTTTCTATAAAAATCCTCAGAATATAAAGGATGGGAATTATCTGTCGGGTCTGTTGCGTCAATTATTATTACATCATACATTTCTTTTTCGTTCTCTATAACTTTTACTCCATCGTCAATTATAAGTTCAGTTCTTCTGTCAGAAAATGCACCTCTGTCGTATTTTAAATATTTCTTTGCTATTTCAACCATTTCACCGTCAATATCAACCATTTTTGCTTTTTCAACAGGGTGTTTTAATACCTCTCTTAAAGTTGCTCCTTCTCCTCCACCTATAATAAGAACTTTCTTACAGTCAGGATGGGGAAATATGGCTGGATGAACAAGAATTTCATGGTAATTTTCTTCAAATTTTTCAACTGATTGTAATGCACCATCCAGGAAGAGAAGTTTTCCAAAATATTCAGAAATATAAATTTCAATTTTCTGATATTTTGATTGTTTCTCCACAATTTTCTCTTTTACTGAGAAGCAGAGGCCAAGACCATCTCCATACCAGTCAACCATCATCTGGTTTGAATTTCTCTGCATATAGCCCCCTTTCAATTTTAAGAATTGTGGGTTTTTGAGAATTCAGTTTTTCCACTATATATTCAAATCCTTTTGTTGGTAAAGCGTTATTACCACAGGTGTAAATATCAACAGAGGCGTAGTTATATTCAGGCCAGGTGTGTATACTTATATGACTTTCAGAAACAAGGACATATCCACTTACACCCTGAGGATTAAATTTATGAACTTTCACATTAAGAATTGTTGTATTTGAAATTTTTGCTGCTTCAACTAAAAGATTTTGAATTTTTTCTGGATTATCCAGAAAATCACATCTACAGTCATAAAGGTCAACTATAAGATGGGTTCCAACAGGAGAAACAGTATAAACCATCTTCTTCATTTTTTCCTCCTTTTTTCATTTCTCACCTCCCTTCAAAAGGAAAAAACTTTACATCAGTTTATTTATAGTTTATAATTCAAAAAAATAAGTGTGTCAATAGAAAATGGAAAAAAAAGAAAATAATAGATTTAAAATATTAAGATACATTTCAACTGAAGCAGTAATATTCCCATTTATACTTTTAATAATTGCTTATTATATGAAGCGAAATGGGTTTAAATATCTTATTTCTGATTATGAAAAAGGAAGTGCAAGAATTTTACAGTATATTTTGTTTTTCATAGGAGTTGCAATTTTCTTCTTTTGTGATGGTATTTCTGATTTTATTGCAAACAGATTGTTTATAAAAAATGAAAAACAGGATAAAAAGATTGAAAAGGAAAATATTTCTTCTTATTTTACATATACACTTGTAATGCTCTGGCTTTTGGATCTTATAACAATTACTGGTTTTATTGGTTTTCTTATATGTGGAAATATTTCCTGGCTTTCTGTTTTTCTTCTTTTGAATATTTCAATGGTTTACAAATATTTCCCTTCTCAGAGAAAATATATAAATTTAATAGGAAAAGTAAAGGACTAAATCTTATCCAGAACATAAGA
>CAZRDZ010000169.1:0-2071 GCA_964599135.1 uncultured bacterium | reverse complement strand
AAAAATATAAAACAAAGGATGTTTTTCATCCTTTGAGAGTTGCAGTTAGTGGAAGGATGAGAGGACCTGGAATTTTTGAACTGCTTGAATTCCTTGGAAAAGAAAAAGTAATTAAAAGAATAAAAAAAATAATTGAAGAAGAAAAGAATGATTAAATTTTACAATACTCTTACAAAGAAAAAAGAAGAATTTATGCCGATAGAAGACAAAATCGTTAAAATGTATACCTGTGGTCCAACTGTTTATGATTTTGCTCATATAGGGAATTTCAGGGCTTATATTTTTGAGGATTTATTACATAGATATTTAGAATTTAGAGGTTATAAAGTGATAAGAGTTATGAATATTACAGATGTTGATGACAAAACAATAGATGGAGCAAAAAAAGAAGGAATAAGTTTGAAAGAATATACAGATAGATATTTGAAATATTTTCTTGAAGATATGGAAACATTGAGAATAAAGAAACCAGATTATTTACCAAGAGCAACAGAACACATTAAAGAGATGGTGGAAATTATAAAAAAGTTGATTGAGAAAGGATATGCTTACAGGAAAAATGGTTCAATCTATTACAATATTTCAAAATTTCCTGATTATGGAAAACTTTCAGGTATTGAATTGAAAAATATAAAACCAGGAGCAAGAGTTGAAACAGATGAATATACAAAAGATGATGTTAGAGATTTTGCTTTGTGGAAAGAAGGAAAGGAAGAAGAAGGAGTATGGTGGGAAACAGAAGTAGGAAAAGGAAGACCCGGGTGGCATATAGAGTGTTCTGCTATGAGTATGAAATATCTTGGAGAAACATTTGATATTCACACAGGTGGAGTTGACAATATTTTCCCACATCATGAAAACGAAATAGCACAGAGTGAAGCAGCAACAGGAAAAAAATTTGTAAATTACTGGCTCCATTGTGCACATCTTCTTGTAAATAATGAAAAAATGTCAAAATCAAAAGGAAATTTCTATACTTTGAGAGATTTACTACAGAAAGGATATAATCCAGTTGCAATAAGGTATCTTCTTTTAACAACTCATTACAGAGACCCTTTGAATTTTACAGAGAAATCATTGAAAGCAGCAGAAAATACAATAAGAAATTATAATGGTTTTTATTCATCTTTAAGTTTTTTCAAAGAGGGTAAAGGAGAAGATATTGAAAAAGAAATAGAAAAAGCAAAAAATGGTTTTATAGAAAATCTTGATGATGATTTAAACATATCCCCTGCACTTGCTTCAATTTTCAACCTTATAAAATTCGCCAATAAAAGAATTTCAGAGGGAAAATTTGGGGAAAAGGAAGCAGAAAAAGTAAAAAAATTTCTGAAAGAAGTTGACTATGTCCTTTGTATTCTTGAAAAAAAAGATGAAAAAATTCCTGAAGAATATCTGGAACTTATAAAAGAAAGAGAAAAAGCAAGAAAAGAGAAAAATTATAAAAGAGCAGATGAAATAAGAGAATATCTTAAAAATAAGGGCATTATTTTAGAAGATACTCCTTATGGAACTATATGGAAAAAAATGTTTGAAGAATGATGAAAAAAGGGATAACTCTTATTGAAATTCTTGTTGTTCTGATAATAATTTCTTTTATTGCTTCTTTCCTCCTTCCAGCAATACATAAAGCAAGATTAAGAGGACTTATTGTAAAGACAAAAGCAACAATTTCTGCTATTGAAGCAGCACTATCAATGTATGAAACTGACTTTGGTGATTATCCTCTATCAGATGGAACTGATAGTAAAATTCTTTATAAACTTCTCCAGGGACCAGTTGAAAGCGAAAACTGGAAAGGTCCATACATAAGATTTAAAAAAGATGATATTGACGAAAATGGAAATATCCTTGATGCCTGGAAAAATCCAATTTTCTATAAATACCCTCAAAATAAATATCCAAATACACCATATATAATTTTCTCAGCAGGTAAAGACGGAAAGGCAGAAACAGAAGACGATATAGGAAACTGGTAAATTTTTTAAAACTTTACTTCTTATAGTTTAAATCGGGAAATGTGTTATAATATATCGGCTATGAAGGATGGATTTTCTTTTCTTGAAGTTAT
>CAZRDZ010000168.1:0-2088 GCA_964599135.1 uncultured bacterium | reverse complement strand
CCAATTTTATACTTTATAAAAAGGCATATCCAGCATATAAGAAGTGCAACAAAAGTGGGGAGAAAAGCAAGTTTTAACCATCTTCCCCATCCGATTTTTAAACCCTGCCTTTCAAGAAAAGCATAACCAACAACATTCCCGCTTGCTCCTATCGGAGTGAAATTCCCCCCTATATCAAGCCCCAAACTTGAACCCCAGACAAGAAGCGTAAATGAATATGTAATTGAAGGAATGAGATGTTTTATCAAATATCCAATTGTTATTGCCTCAGGAACATTATCAATTATTGAACTTGTTATAGCCCCTGTCCAGAAAAGAGCCGTCATCATCTTAAATCCGCTATAAGCAAACCTGTTTAAAATTTCAGCAAGTGATTTAATAATACCTGTTTCTTCAAGACCACCAACTATAACAAAAAGACCTGAAAAAAATATGAGTGTTTCAATGTCAATCTCATTTATAAGATTTTTCAGTTTCGGATAACTTCCTTTGGCAACTAAAATTGTAAAAGAAGGTATTAAACTTGCAAGTGCCATATTAAAGGGAATAAGATGTTTTATAAAATCCCTCAATACCAGAAGCATAACAACTGAACCAAGTCCTACCAATCCAATTTTCATCAAAAACTTATCTTCAATTGCCTCTTCAGGAACAATTTTTTTCAATTCTTCTTTTGGAACCTTATTTTTCGCTTTTTCCAAACTTTTTCTATGAAGAAGATAAAAAGTAAAGATTGCAGAAAGTCCAGAAACGACACCTATAATTCCGTTATTTTTCAAAAACTGGAAAAAACCAAGATTGAACTTTGCTCCAAGTATTACATTGGGTGGGTCTCCCATAAGTGTTGAAGCCCCGCCTATGTTTGCAAGGCATACTTCTGCAATAATTAAAGGAACAGAGTCAATTTTCAGAATTTTACAGAGAGCATAGGTCAATGGAGCAAGAACAACCAATACAGTTATTGAAGAAACAAAACCAGAAAGTAATCCAGCAAGGAGTGGGAAAATAATAAAGATTTTAACAGGACTGAAATTAAGTTTTCTGGCGATTACAAGAGATAAATAATTGAAAAATCCTGATGTCTCAACAATTCTTATAATCATAAAAATACCAAAAAGAAAACCAATTGTTTCCCAGTCAACATATAAAGCCGCTTTTTCAGGAGTAAAGACACCAAAAAGTATGAGAGCAATCACCCCTGCAACTGCGACATATACTCTCGGAACTTTCTCAGAGGCAATAAGAGAATAACTCAATAAAAAAATAACTAATGCTGTTAAACTTTTCGTATCCATTTTAATTCCTGACTTAGAGCAAGAAAATTCAAAATTTCAGAAAGACAATTTTAAAATAAAAATGCTTTGCATATTTCATTTCTCGAGACATATCCTACAGGTTTACCCTTTTCATCAATTACAATAAGACAATGAACATTTTTCTTCTTCATTAAAATCGCTGCTTTTATCATGCTTTCGCTTTCCTTTACAAAAAATACATCCTTTTGCATTATGTCTTTTGCCACAACAAGAGGAGAAACACAGGATATATTTTCAATACTTTCTGTAAAGAAATCAGCGAGAAAAGACAATTTTTCAAGGAAAGATACTTCTTCTCTTGAAAGCAAAAGATTTTCAATAATTTCTTCTAAACTGACAAGTCCAATAAGTTTACCTTCGTTATCCACAACAGGACATATATTGTGATAAGAATTTGAAAAAACTTCAATAATTTCACTAAGTGGTGTATTCTCTTTTAATATTGGCAGGTCTGTTTTCATATAATTCTTTACTTTTTTCATAACAATTTAATTTTACAATTTCTTTATGTTAAACTCAAGAAAATTTAGAAAGAAGTAAAAACTCATATTGTATCAAGCAAAAGTCGTAACAGGTAAGTTTTCTAAAAAATATCCTCATTACCAATTTATATAACTTCTCTTCTTGAAATAGACAGAACACCTGAATTTTAAAGTAGTTGAAAATGGACTGATATTTATGTGAAGTTATACTGATTTTAAATTGGGTTCAGTTATATAACCTCTTTTACAAAAGAGAGACATTTCACTATATATTTAAAATCAATTTTCTC
>CAZRDZ010000167.1:0-2122 GCA_964599135.1 uncultured bacterium | reverse complement strand
TTTGTAATACAGATGCTGATTGAAAAAACAAAAGGAGAGAAATACCGTTCTTTCAATAGAATTGAAAGTTTAAGAGAATTTATTGAAAAAATAAAAGAAAAAGAAATTCCCTTTTCTATTATTGAGAAGAAAATAAAAGGAAAAAAAGAGAAAAAAGAAATTTATAAAGAAATTGAAGTGCCAGGAGAGTGTGTAGTTGATGAATTTTTTATAAAAAGTGAATATGTAAAATTTTCTCCATCCATTTTTGAAAACAAAGATAAGTATACAGGATATTTTGATGGAGAAAAAACTGGAGAGAAAATAGTTGTAAGGACAAGAAAAGATGGGGATAGATTTATTCCACTTGGAATGAGAAAAGAGAAAAAAATTTCAAGAGTTTTAATTGATAAGAAAATTCCTGTTTTTGAAAGAGATGAAATTTTAATTTTTCAATCAAAAAATAAAATAATGTGGGTATGTGGAGTAGAAATATCGGAAAAATTTAAAGTTAGTAATAAAACAAAAAAAATATTGAAAATAACAGTCAAAAAACAGGGAAAATCGAGTTTATAAAATTTTTTTGAAATAACCTCTTCAAAATTAAAAAAAGAGACAGAACTTTTTTATATAAGGGACTATTCTATTTCATCTTTTTCCACTTCTTTCCTTTTCCAGATACATTCCTTTACAATATAGGTAAATATGTTTTAACTTCATATTCATGAACCTGCTGCCTGTACATATCCCATTCTATCTTTTTTGCTGCAATAAGATTTGTATAAATATGGTCTCCAAGAACTTCTTTTAAAAGTTGACTTCCTTCTGCAACTTCAATTGCTTCAACTAAACTTCCAGGGAGGCATTCAATACCAAGTTGTTTCATTTCATCTTCTGTAAGGTGATAAACATCTCTTTCAAGTGGTTCAGGAAGTTTGTAATTATTTTCCACTCCTTTCATTCCAGCAGCAACCATACAGGCAAAAGCAAGATATGGATTGCAGGCAGGGTCTGGTGAACGAAATTCAATTCTTGTTGCTTTTTCTTTCCCTGGTTTATACATAGGAACTCTTACAAGTGCACTTCTATTTCTTCTTGCCCAGCATATATAAACAGGTGCTTCATATCCAGGGACGAGTCGCTTATAAGAATTTACCCACTGGTTGCATACAAAAGTTATTTCTCTTGCATGTTTCAAAATTCCTGCGATGTACTTCTTTCCTACATCTGAAAGATTATACTTATCATTTGCATCAAAGAAAGCATTCTTATCTCCTTTGAATAATGACTGGTGAGTATGCATCCCGCTTCCATTAACTCCATATATTGGTTTTGGCATAAAGGTAGCATAAAGACCCATTTCCTGGGCTATTTCTTTTACAACCATTCTGTAAACCATAACAATATCAGCCATTTTCAACCCATCTTTGTATTTCAGGTCAATCTCATGCTGGGAAGGAGCAACTTCATGGTGAGAGTACTCAACATCTATACCCATCTTCTCAAGAGTCAAAATTATTTCTCTTCTAACATTATTACCTGCATCAAGAGTTGTTATATCAAAATATCCACCTTCATCAAGAATTTCTGTCCCTCTTTCATTTTTAAAGATAAAAAATTCAAGTTCAGGACCAACAAAATATGTAAATCCCTGTTTTTTTATCTTATCTAATTGCTTTCTTAAAATGTACCTGGAATCACCTTCATAAGGAGAACCATCAGGATTTAAAATATCACAAATCATTGCTGCAACTGCTCTTTCCTGAGGTCTGTATGGAAGAATTGTGAAAGTCCCCGGGTCTGGCATAGCCACCATATCTGATTCATCAATTCTCGCAAAACCCTTAATTGAGGAACCATCAAATCCCATCCCATCTTCAAGTGCTCCTTCAAGTTCTTCTTTTGTAATTGAAAAACCTTTCATCTGTCCTGTGATATCAGCAAAATAGAGACGGATAAATTTGACATCATTTTCTTCAACAATTTTTAAAATATCTTTTTTACTCAAATTTTTATCCATAAATTCCTCCTTTTTAAAGATTTAGAACTACAGAAACTATTCCACTTCTCTGTGGAGAAAATAACGGAAGGCACTCTTACCATTTGATTTAGGTTATTATATCCTATTTTTTACTCCTGTCAA
>CAZRDZ010000166.1:0-2122 GCA_964599135.1 uncultured bacterium | reverse complement strand
TGGAAAGCGTGTATCCCCGGTGAGGGGATCGTGGGTTCGAATCCCACCCCCTCCGCCAGTTGCGAGGTCCGACCTCGAAAAGGGAATGTAAATGTATAAAGTTCTGGCAAGAAAATACAGACCCCAAAATTTTGATGACTTTGTTGGACAGGAAACTATAGTTAATACTCTGAAAAGAGCAATTGAAAAAAACAAAACTGCATATGCTTATATCTTTGCCGGTCCCAGAGGAAGTGGAAAAACATCAATGGCAAGGGTCTTTGCAAAGGCACTGAACTGTGAAAAAGGACCAACAACAAATCCCTGTAATAAATGTGAAATATGTCAGGAAATAACTGCCGGGACAAGTTTAGATGTAATTGAAATAGATGGTGCTTCAAATAGAGGAATAGAAGAAATAAGAACTTTGAGAGAAAATGTTAATTTGAGACCATCAAAAGCGCGATATAAAATTTATGTTATAGATGAAGTCCATATGCTGACAACAGAAGCATTTAATGCTCTTTTAAAAACACTTGAAGAACCACCAGAATATGTAAAATTTATATTTGCAACAACCGCTCCTGAAAAAATACCCCCTACAATAATTTCAAGATGCCAGAGATTTGATTTCAAACCTCTTACTCTTAAAGAAATTGAAAAAAAAATATCTGAAATAAGCAAAAAAGAAAATTTTAAAATAGAAAAAGAGGCAATTTCTGTTATTAATGAATTTGCAAATGGTTCATTAAGAGATGTTTTAAGTATAGTTGACCAGTTAATCGTTTTTTCAGAAGGAAAGATTAAAATTGAAGATGTAAGAAAACTGCTTGGTATAGTTGATGAAAAAGGGATTGATGAAATACTTAAGTCAATTGTCAGTAAAAAAGTCAGGCAGGCAATTTCTTTCCTGCACAAATTGGTATCAGAGGGAAAAGACCCTGCTTTAATAATAGAAGGAATTATAAAAAGATTAAGAGATATATTGTTTTTTAAAATTGAAGGCGGGAAAAAGGAAACAATTTACCCTTATTTTGATAAAATAACAACAGATGAAATACTACAGGCAAGTTCATTATCTATTGAGTTTAAAGAAAAATTGAGGAGAGAAACCCAGCCGCTTCTTTTAACAGAAATCCTCATTTTTAAACTTGCTTCTTTTCTTGGGAAAGAGGAACAAAGAGAAGAAGACAACCTTACTATTTTTGACATTGTAAAAGAAGAAAAGAATAAAAAGATTGATGAGAAAGAACCGAAAAAAGAAGATAAAGAAAAGAAGGAAATAGATGAAACCACAGATAGGGAAAAGACCGATGATATTATAAGAAACTGGGATATTGTTTTAAAAAAAATAAAAGAAAAAAGTAGAATTCTTGAAGCAGCAATAAGAGAGGGTAAACCAGAGAAGTTTGAAGATGGGATTCTTTTTATTTCTTTTGAGGAAAATTTTGAGTTTCATAAAAAAAGAGTTGATGAAAATAGAAAAACTATTGAAAAGATAATAGGTAAAATTTCTGAAAAAGAGGTAAAAATTGAAACATTTTTGAAAAAAAATTCAAAAAAGAATATACTTAATGAGGAAGAAGTCAAAAAAATAATAACTGAATTCAACGGACAGGTAATAGAAATGGAGGATTGAAATGGCTGGAATATTTGATAATTTGAAGCAGTTGACACAATTAAAACAACAGGCGAATAAATTTGAAAAACTTCTTACTTCAAAGTTTTTTGAGGCCTCTTCTCCAAGAGGTGAAGTAAAAATAAAAGTAAATGGAAAAATGGAATTAATATCTATAGATATAAATGAAGAAATTTTAAAGCCAGAAAACAGAAGTTATATTGAAAAAATTATTAAAAAAACATTTTCTCAATGCCAGAAAGAAGTTGAAAAATGGATGGCTTCTGAAGTAAGGTCTCAAATGGGTTCTTTCAAACTTCCCTTTTAAAAAATGAAATATTACCCTGAAATTGTTGAGAAACTTATTGAAAAATTTACTAAATTGCCTGGTATAGGACCAAAAAGTGCAGAAAGAATTGTAAATTTTCTTATAAGTGGTGATGATAAATTCCTTCAGGAATTTTCTGAAAACCTTTCTGATATAAAAAAGAAAGTTAAAATATGCGAAAATTGTTTTAACCTATC
>CAZRDZ010000165.1:0-2201 GCA_964599135.1 uncultured bacterium | reverse complement strand
TCTCCATCAAGATAGACCATAACTGTCCATTCAGTTGAAAATAAAAATGTGCATAAAAAAATAAATAAAAAAATAAATTTTCTCATATTTTTGTTTCTACCTTTATATATTTACCTTTTCTGTCAATAAATTTTACTCTTTCAATCTTTATTTCCTCAATTTTACCAGAAAGAACAATACTTAACTTTTTAAAAATATCTCTATTTCCAGCAACTGCAACTGAGTTTTTTCTTATAATTATGTCAGTATTTTCAGGGGTTATATTTTTAATTTCAATCATTCCTTTTATTCCAATTTCAATGAAAAAATTTTTAAAATCACTCAATTTATCTGATGAAAAATAAATAACTGTATTATTCTTTTCTGTTTTCTTTTTCACTTCTACCAGCCCTTCAACAGAGATTTCCATAGTATATGTTTTTTTAATTTCTTTTTTATCAGAAGATATAGCAGAGAAAGAAATCTCATAATTTCCTGCTTTTACTTTATCATCTATTTTTATAAGAATTTCTCCTTTCTTTTTTTCATAACTTATTTCAGGAAATTTTATCTCAAATCCATCAGGAACTTTTCCCTTTTCAAAAATTATTTTTGATTTAAGTCCACCATAATAAAGAACTGTTAAAGGAACCTGATATTTATTTTTCCCATAAGGAATTAAAATATTTCTGTTAAATTTTAAAGAAAATGTTTTCTCCATAGGGACTTTTTTCCATTTCCAGATAATTTTGCTGTCCTTTGTTATTACAAAATTTGCCAGATTTGAATTCCCATTTCCAGCAGAGCCACTTCCTTCATATCCAACACAGACAACTTTTTCTTTCTCATTTAGAGGTATTTCCTTTTCAACCTTACAGGAAATTCTTTCTCCTTTATTAAAAGTGGTAAATCCTGAAGGTGGAGATGGGTTTCCAAACTCACTCATAACAAGAAGAACACAATTGTTTGAGGTTGATGAAAAAGAGCCCTTCTGGAAATTGTAAGTTTTTCCTTTTTTCTCTCTTTCTTTTTTATACGATGAGGGATAATAAGTTTTCTTTGATGTTTCTCTTTCTTTTTTAATTATTTTTTCTTTTTCAGTTGCTAAAGAAGGGGAAACCTTATATGTGGAAGAGAAAGAAGATGTTGATGGAAGAGAGGAAGAGGATTGTTTTTCTGTTTCTTGTTGTGTTCCTTCAATATAAATAACTCCACTTTTACATACACAGGAGATTTTTTTGCCATTTTTATCAGTTAGTTTTATATTATGCAGGGAAAGAGATGATTTTCCACTGTTTTTTATCAAGAACTTTATATATACTAAAACTCCTTCTCCTGATACACCTTCAAGTTTTGGGTCAAATCCAGCAATTTTTATAAATCCTTCTCTTTTATGATTAACAAAAATGTTGTAATCAAAGATAATATCTCCCTTCTCAATACTCTCAAAATTTAAAATTTCTTTGTTATAATTAAGATTAAATTGAAAACCAGAAAAAGTTTCTGAAGAGGAAATTTTAACAGGAATTGTTATTTCTTTTTGAGAAGATGGAACAGAAAAACTTTCAATATAAAGGGTTGCTGAAAATGATAATGACGACAGAATTAAAAACAATAAACAGAATAAAAATTTTCTCCTCATTTTAAATACGAGGTCGGACCTCGTTTTCAGTCAAGCCCAATCGCTTTCCTTAAAACCAGAATTACATCAGAAATATTAACAGTTCCATCATTATTCATATCGGCAATTTCAGGGTTAACAGGGTCAAGTCCGATTGCCATCCTCAAACACAAAATTACATCGGAAATATCTATTTTTCCATTTCCGTTTATATCTCCTTTTTCTACCTTGGTTGTAAAAGATGTCTCATCAGACCAATCACTCCATGCACCATTTCCATCCTGATATCTTACATGCCAGTAATAAGTTGTATTGTATGATAATGTGCCTGCAGGAATATGTATTATATGTAAATCTTGGGGGTCTCTTCTTATACCAGTATAAACAGGAGTGGTGTAATCTCCCTGGATATCTGTTATTTGCCACTGAGATGCCTGGAAGGTATCAGAATCTCCTGGTTCTGGTGCAAATGCGATAAGAGTGCAATCCTGTGGGTCAATTTCAGTTGCTCCATTCTCAGGAGAGTGATTTACCGGTTTTCCAGGTGGATTTATTCCTCCGGAAGCAGTTGTAAAGGATGTTTCATCAGACCAATCACTCC
>CAZRDZ010000164.1:0-2205 GCA_964599135.1 uncultured bacterium | reverse complement strand
CAGAAGAACAGGCACAATCAATTATTATAAGAGGGTTTATGAATACTGAAATTCTCGGTTTACCAGATATAATAAAAAAGGAAATTGACAGGATAACAAAAAATCTTACAGAAAAATCCCTTTAAATACCGCGTGATTTTAACCGCGTAGGTTAGAATGGGAAATTAAAATACCTTTGATAACTGAAAGAATATTGTTGCAACAATCCAACCGAGAAAAATTGACCAGAAAGTAGCAATAATTGCCCATTTCATTCCTATTTCTCTTTTTATTACAGCAATTGTAGCAAGACAGGGAATATAAAAAAGAGTCATAAGCATAAAGGCATAAGAAGAAGCAGGGGAAAAATACTGATGCATAACAGATGTAAGATTATTTTCCCCAAATAAAGTTCCAAAGGTTCCAACAACAAGTTCTTTTGCATATATTCCAAAAATTAAAGCTACGGATGCCTGCCAGAAGCCAAAACCGGCTGGTTTAAAAAGTGGTGCCAGAAGTTCCCCTATTTTCCCTATTAAACTTGTTTCTTTCCCAAAATTCTTTGGGTCGGGGAAATAACTTAAAAGCCATAAGATTATAACTCCAAAAAATATTACAGAACCTGCTTTTTTTAAAAATATTTTTGACCTTTCCCATCCTTCAAGTAATGTATTTTTCCAGTAAGGTATTTTATAGGGAGGTAATTCTATAATAAGAGGTATTGATTCTTCTTTAAAAAATAGTAATTTAAAAATCCTTGCTGTTAAAATCCCAAATAAAATCCCTGTAAAATAAAGAGAAAAAATTATTAACCCCTGATGTCTTTTAAAAAAAATTCCTGCAAAAAGGAGATAGACAGGAAGACGCGCAGAGCAACTCATAAATGGTATTACAAGAACAGTTAAGATTTTATCCTTTTTTGTTTCAAGAGTTCTTGTTGCCATTATAGCAGGAACATTGCAACCAAAACCAAGAATTAAAGGAATGGCACTTTTCCCATGCAATCCCATTTTATGCATCAATCTATCAGTGGTAAAAGCAGCTCTTGCCATATATCCAGTATCTTCTAATATTGCGAAAAATAAAAAGAAAAGAAAAATATTTGGCAGGAAAACAACAACAGACCCAATACCTGAAATTATCCCATCTTTCAAAAGTGAAATAAGCCACAGAGGTGAATTTAATGACTTTAAAATGCTGGATAGTTTTTCTCCTGAAAAATTAAAAATTTCATCAAGAATTTTCTGGAAAGGTGCTCCCCATTTAAAAACAATCTGAAAAATTAAAAACATTATAAAAAGAAATATTAAAGGACCAAGAAAATTATTTGTTAAAATTCTATCAAGATTATTTGTTATCTCAACTCTTTTTCTTTCTTTTTTAATCGGGATAAAACATTCTTTAACTATACCGTGTATAATTCCATATCTTTTTTCCATAAGCAAAACATCTATATTTTCGGTTGTTTTCTCAATTCCAGAAAGAATTTTTTCAATTTCACTTAATAGTTTCTTGTTTTTTATCAGTTCTTTTATTTTTTTATCTTTTTCCATCAATCTTAAAGCAATGAACCTGGAAGGGTAGGGTAGAGGAAACTTTTTTATCAATTTCTCAATTTCTAATATGTATTTTTCAATTTCTTCTCCATAATTTATTCTGAAAAGATGTTTTTCTCCTTCATTAACTTTCTCATAAATTTTTTCTTTAAGTTTTTCAATTCCATATTCTTTATTTGCAATGGTTTCAACAAAAGGAATTCCGAATATTTTTTCAAGTTTTTCAATATCATATTTAATTCCCTCTCTTTCTGCAATGTCTATCATATTAAGAGCAACAATAACATTTTGATTTAGTTCAGAGAGTAAAATAAGAAGATATAAACTTCTTTCAAGATTTGATGCATCACTTATTATAACAACAACATCAACTTTACTTTCAGTTAGAAAGTCAATTGCTATTTGCTGGTCCTGACTTTCTCCTGTTAAAGTATATGTGCCTGGAAGGTCAATAACATTAAATTTTATATTTCTATAAATAAAATATCCTTCTTTTTTTTCAACAGTAACTCCTGGCCAGTTTCCGGTTTGCTGTTTAAGTCCTGTTAGAGCATTGAAAAGAGTTGTCTTTCCTGTATTTGGATTACCTGCTATCGCGAGAAGTTTTTCTTCCATTTTTATCAGAGAGGTTGGACAAAAATATCCTGGGCTATTCCAAGTCCAATACCAA
>CAZRDZ010000163.1:0-2228 GCA_964599135.1 uncultured bacterium | reverse complement strand
TTTTAGAAAAAGTGAACCTCTCTCATTATGACCCCTCTGTTTCACCTGCTTTAAGTCCGAAAATAATTAAAGAGAAAATTAATATACCTTTTGGATGGCGTCTTACTTCATTTGGTTTAAGAGATATGAGTAAAGATGAAGTAAAAGAATGGGTTTATAAAGCATTTGAAGAAGGAGCAGAAGAAGTTTTTTATATTCTTGAGAAAATTGCCTGTATGTATCCTGAAAAAATAAGGGTCTTTATTGAAACCTGTAAAGAAATTGAAAAAGGAGTGAAAAATGGTAAAACTTGCAATTGAAGGAGGAAAACCGGTAAGGAGAAAGCCAATGCCTGGGAGAGTTATGTTTGATAATAAAGAAGTTGAAGCAGTTTTACAACTTCTTAAAAAAGGGACAGAAGAAGCAACTGCAAAATTCCTTGATAGATATGCAGGAGAAAATGTTGACAAATATGAAAAGGAGTTTGCAAAATATTTCGGAGTTAAATTTGCAACAGCAACAAGTTCAGGAACGGCAGCAATTCATTCAGCAATTGCCTCTCTTGAACTGGAACCAGGAAGTGAAGTTATAACAACTCCGATTACAGACCCTGGAACTGTTATGCCAATTATTTTTCAGGGGCTTATACCTGTTTTTGCAGATGTTGATTTTGAGACATTAAATATAACAGAAGAAACGATTGAAAAAGTTATAAATAAGAAAACAAAAGCAATTATACCTGTTCATCTTGCAGGAGTTCCATGTGAAATGGATAAAATAATGAGAGTGGCAAGGAAGTATAAATTGAAAGTGATTGAGGATTGTGCTCAAGCACATGGTTCAATTTATAAGAATAAATATACAGGAACTTTTGGTGATATTGGAGTTTTTTCTCTTATGAGTGGAAAGCATATGACAAGTGGAGGTCAGGGTGGTATGGTTATAACTGATAAAGAAAAGTATTACTGGGCTGCAAAAAGGTTTGCAGATAGAGGTAAACCATTTGGAATAAAAAAGGAGGAAGGTAATGTTTCTATTGGTTTAAATTATAGAATGACAGAAATAGAAGCAATTATCGGAAGAATACAATTGAAAAAATTAAAAAAACTTGCTGATAAAAGATACCGAATTGTTGAAAAGTTAAGAAAGGAATTTTCAAATTTGAAAACATTTTCTCTATGGAAAAAACCTCAAAATAGCAAGCCGAATTACTGGTTCTGTTTTGTAAAAGTTGATAAAGAAAAATTAAAAGTAGATAAATGGAAAATTGCTGAAGCATTAAGAGCAGAAGGAATTCCAGCAGGTGCTCACTATGTAATTCCTATGTATAAAAATCCATTTATTAAAAAGAGAAAAACATTCGGGAAAAGTGGCTATCCCTGGAATCCATACAAACCTGATATAGAATATAAATGTCCTGTTGCTGAAGAGTCATTAAATTCTCATATTACACTTTATATTCACGAGTGTTTTACTGATAAAGAAATAGAAGATATACTGAAAGCATTTGAAAAAGTTGAAAAAGCATATTTGAAATAGGGGGGGAGTGACGAAAATTTATATTATGACTGACCTTGAAGGAGTTGCAGGAGTTGTTGATTTTAAAAGTCAAACATATTCTGATGGAAAATATTTTGAAAAAGCGAAGGAACTTTTAACAGAAGAGGTTAATGCTTGCTGTGAGGGATTGAAAGAAATGGGGGTTGATGAAATTCTTGTATGTGATGCTCATGGCTATGGTGGAATTTTACCTGAAAAGATACATAAAGAGGCAAAACTTTTACATGGAAGACCTTTTCCATATCTATTATGGATTGATAAGGGATGGGATGCGGTATTTTTACTTGGTCACCACAGTATGAATGGAACAGAAAATGGGAATTTAAATCATACATTTCAAAGCCAGCGTATAGTTAAAATGAAACTGAATGGGGAAGAAATAGGGGAGATAGGTTTTGAAATTTATCTTGCAGGACATTTCAATATTCCTGTTGTTTTTATAAGTGGAGATGAAGCAGCATGTGAAGAAGCAGAGAAATATGTTCCTGAAATAGAAAAAGCAGTTGTAAAATGGGGAATTAACCGAACCTGTGCAATTTCTCTTTCTCCATTTAAAGCAAGAGAAGTAATAAAAGAAAAAGCAAAAAAAGCAATAGAGAAAATTAATAGGATAAAACCAGTGAAAATTGAAGGAGAATGTGAACTTGTAATTGAATATTTATCTTCTTCTGATGCTTTTTCTAAATTAA
>CAZRDZ010000162.1:0-2239 GCA_964599135.1 uncultured bacterium | reverse complement strand
GTTCCCATAGCACCATCAAGTAAAGTTATCTTTTTCATTTTTTCTCCACAATTTTTCCTATTTTTCAATAAAACTTGCACATTGTTTTTCATTTTCCCACACAGTTATTTTTTCAATTTTAACAGGTAAATTTTTCAACAACGCTTTCATCTTTTTAAAAATGTAATATGCAATGTTTTCTGAAGTTGGATTTGTTCTGTAAAAAAAAGAAATTCTGTTTAAATTTTTGTGGTCAAGTCCATTCAAGACAAAATTAAGTTTTTCCTTCAAAATTCCAAAATCAAGTAAAAGGCCGTTTTTGTCAAGAAATTCACCACTTACAACAACTTCAACTTTCCAGTTATGACCATGTAAATTTTCACATTTACCTCTATAATTTTTTAATCTGTGAGCACCTGAGAATTCACCTACTATCTTTATTTCATACATTTTCTCTCCATTACTCAGTTCTCTATATTCCCTAATTTTAACTCATAATTCTGGTAAGGGAAAATTTTTTCCACTACCTTTTCAGTATAACTGTTTAAATCACTGAAAAATAGTTTTATTTTCCCTTTTTTCTCTTTCTTTTTGATTTTTTTCATTTCCAGATATTCTTTTAACTGATGAGCAACCTGGAAAGATGGGTCAACAATTTTTACATTTTCTCCTATTACTTTCTGTATAACTTTTTTGAGATATGGATAATGAGTGCACCCTAAAATTAAAGTATCTATTTTCCCCTTTTTCAATTCCTCAAGGTAATATTCAGCAATTAAGAAAGTTGCCCTTTCGTTAAAGAGACCTTCTTCTACGAGAGGAACAAATAGAGGGCATGCCTTTGGAAGAACAGAAATCCCCTGTTTTTTTAAAAGTTCTTCATATTTCCCACTTGATATTGTTGCATAAGTTCCTATAACCCCAACTCTTTTCTTTTTTGAAAGTTCAACTGCTTTCCTGATAGAAGAGGAAACAACATCTATTATATGAATTGAAGGAAAATTTTTTTTCAATGTATTTCCTGCAAGAGATGAAGCAGTATGACAGGCAATAATTATAACTTTTGGATTAAATTTTAAAAGAAAGTTAACATCATCTGTTGCAAATTTTTCAATAAGTTTTTTTGATTTTGTTCCATAAGGGACTCTTGCAGTATCTCCAAAATAAACAATATCTTCTTCTGGTAAAATCTCTTTAACTTTTTCTACAACACTTAATCCACCAATTCCAGAATCAAATATCCCTATCGGACTTGTTTTCATTCTTCTATTATTTTTCTTGATTTAAGATATTCAATTATAGCATTCCCGAGTGACTCAGCAATTGCCTGTCTTACTTCAGCATCTCTTAAGTTTAATTCTATGTTAGGATTACAGATAAACCCAATCTCAACAAGAATTGAGACAATTGGAGTATATCTCAAAACATAAAAATTCCCCTGTCTTGCTCCTCTATCTGGTGTTAAAAGCCGTTCAGCAAGTTTTTCCTGAACGAACTCTGCCAGAATTCTACTTTCTTCAATAGCATTTGTTGTATTCAAATCCTGTAAAATCCCTGCAAGTGCAGTATCTTCTGTTTCCTCATCCTGTAAAATTCCCTCATTGTTTGTAACCTCTGGTAAACTTTCAACCTCTTCTTTTGACTTTGGATAGTATGTCTCAAATCCACTTGCTCTATTTCTGTTGTATCGGGAGGAATTTGTATGGACACAGAAAAACATATTTGCATTTAAGTCCTTTGCCATTTGAACCCTTTGCTCCAGAGTTAAAAATATATCTCTGTTCCGTGTGAGAAAAATTTTTATACAGGGATATTTTTCTAAATTTTTATGGAGATAGTTTGCTAACCTTAGGGAAACATCAAGATTTACATCTTTTTCTTTAAGTCCAAAGTTTCCTATTGCTCCTGAGTCCTTTCCCCCATGTCCCGGGTCTATTAAAATTATGTATGGCTTTTTTTTCTCCTCATTCTTTATTATTTCCTTCTTTTCTTTTTCGTTTTTATTTTCAGAAATTGCAGAAATAATTGAAGAAAAATCATTTAGAGGAATTAAAATTTCTCCTTCAATTTCTTTTGGGGGATAATTCAAAATAATTGTTTTTTTGTCAACTTTTACAATATCAGTTCCAATTCTAAACTTTATCTCTGTTCCATTGTAAATTAAGAAAACTCTATCTTCAATTTTCCCCCATGATTCAGGATTTATTGCATAAAGGAGTGATTTTAGAGAAATATATGATTGGTCTTTAATAATGTAAGT
>CAZRDZ010000161.1:0-2303 GCA_964599135.1 uncultured bacterium | reverse complement strand
CTTGCCTGTCCTAAATTCAGCGGTTTAAAATTTGATAATTTTTCTTTTATTTCAAGAGAAAGTCCAGGGATTTTGTTGTAATCAATATCAGATGGAATTTTTATCCTTTCAAGATTTTTGAATTCTCTTATTTCTGCCAGTTGTCTTTTAATATATGGAGAGTATTTAACTTCAACCTCTGTTTCAAATAAAACCTCTTCAGGATAATTTTTAAAATCTTTAAAACTGGTTATTTTAATTTCTGGTCTTCTTAAATATTCAAAAAGTGTTATTGTTTTTCCTTCAATTTTTATTTTTTTTGTTTTCAGTTTTCTCATTAATTCTTTCATTTTTTCTTTTTTCTCTTTTGTTTTTTCCCATTCCTCTTTACTTACAAGACCAACTTTATATCCAATATCTCTCAATCTTAAATCAGCATTATCTTCTCTTAAAAGAAGCCGATATTCAACACGGGAAGTAAACATTCTGTATGGTTCATTTGTTCCTTTTGTTGTTAAATCATCTATTAAAACACCAATATAAGAAGTTGTTCTATCAAGAGTTAGAAGTTGTTTCCCTTTAACTTTTAATGAAGCATTTATCCCTGCAATTAATCCCTGTCCTGCTGCTTCTTCATATCCTGTTGTTCCGTTAACCTGTCCTGCAAAAAATAAGTTTTCTATAAGTTTTGTTTCAAGAGTTGGATATATCTGGGTTGGGTCAATTACATCATGTTCAATACCATATCCATATCTTACAATTTTTACATTTTCAAGACCGGGGATTGTTCTTATAAATTCATCCTGAACATCTATAGGTAAACTT
The DNA here is from genome assembly GCA_964599135.1 of uncultured bacterium. Lineage (GTDB taxonomy): Bacteria > Ratteibacteria > UBA8468 > B48-G9 > JAFGKM01 > JAGGVW01. The sequence continues at coordinate 1,499 of CAZRDZ010000161.1, read as the reverse complement.
GTAGAAATCCCATTTGGATAAATTAAAGAGGTATTTCTCCCTTCTGGTTCTAAAAAAACATGATGTCTTTGGTGATGCGGGAATTTAACAACTTTATCTTCTAATGAAGGACAGTATCTTACCCCTGTTCCTTTTATTACCCCTGTAAAAAGAGGAGACCTGTCAAGATTTTTCCTTATAATCTGATGTGTTTTTTCATTTGTGTATGTGATATAGCAAGGAATTTGTTCTACCTCAATTTTTTCTGTTGAAAAAGAAAAAGGAACAGGCGGCTGGTCTCCATCCTGTCTTCTTAAACCATCATAGTTAATTGTATTTCCGTCAAGTCGTGCACAGGTCCCTGTTTTAAATCTTAATATCTTAAATCCCAGTTTTTTCAACTGCTCTGATAATTTTTTACTTACTCTTTTTTCTTCAATCCTTCCTGCAGGGAAATTTTCAAGTCCAATATGTATAAGTCCATTTAGAAAAGTTCCTGCTGCAAGGATAACAGTTTTCCCTTCAATTTTATACTCCCCATCTACTTCAACACCAGAGACAGTATTATTTTTTATAAGAACTCCTGTTGCTTCTCCCTCAATTATTTCAAGATTTTCTTCATTCTCAACAGTTTTTATCATTTCTCTGTTATACTGGATTCTATCAACCTGTGCTCTTGAAGACCATACAGCAGGACCTTTTGACCTGTTTAATATTCTGAATTGAATACCTGTTTTATCAGTTGTTTTTGCAATCTGACCACCAAGAGCATCTACCTCTTTCACAATCTGACCTTTCCCAACTCCTCCAACAGCAGGATTACAGGACATAAATCCAATTTTTGATTTTGTAAATGTAATAAGAGCAGTTGAAAGTCCCATCCGTGAAGAAGTGAGAGATGCTTCTATTCCTGCGTGTCCTCCTCCTATAACAATAACATCAAACTTTCCCATATAACTATTCTACTTTTTAATTCAACCAGAGGAAATATTTCTAAATAAAAGCCCAAACCCGGTTTGGACTGGAAGGTGAATTTTTTAAAAGAAGAGAAAAAGAAATTTAACAAATTTACATAATAGTATTAAAATGAATTAAAACAAAAAGTTAAAACAGATAAGTTGAAAAGGGGAGGGGAAAATGAAAAATTTAAGTAAGATTTTCTTTCTTTTTCTAATTCTTCCTGTTATTGTATCTGCATGTTCTCAAAAGGTGAAAATAAAAAAGATAAAAGAAAATCCAGATAAATACGACAATCAGTATATTTCTACAGAGGGCTATATTAAAAACATCAAGAAGAAAACATCTAAAAAAGGGAATAAATATACAACTTTTTATATTACTGATAAAGAAAACAATTCATTAAAAGTATTTATGTGGGGTTGGAAAGATATAGAAAAGCAGAAAATAGAAAAAGGAGATAAAGTAAAAGTTGAAGGAATTTTCCGAAAAGTTAAATATGTTGGCAAATACAGATTTTTTAATGAGATAGAGGCAGATAGGATAAAGAAGAAAAAGAAAAA
>CAZRDZ010000160.1:0-2326 GCA_964599135.1 uncultured bacterium | reverse complement strand
TATAAAAAAGCAATAGTAAAATTGAAAGAAGGAGAAAAAATTGCCATTACGTAAATTGAAACCAACAACTTCTGGACAGAGGCATGCAATTGTTGATGATTTTTCTGATATTACTAAAAAAGAACCAGAAAAATCACTTGTTGTGGGATTGAAAAAAACAGGTGGGAGAAATAATCTTGGAAGAATTACAGTTAGACATAGAGGTGGTGGACATAAAAGATTATACAGAATAATTGATTTTAAAGGAAGAGAAGGAATGGAAGGTAGAGTTATGAGTATAGAATATGACCCTAATAGAAGTGCCAGAATTGCACTTATACAGTATTCAGATGGAGTTAAAAGATATATTATTGCTCCACATGGTTTGAAAGTTGGAGATAAAATTAAATGCGGAGAGAATGTAGAGATAAAAATTGGAAACAGATTACCTCTGAAAAATATTCCAGAAGGAGTCCAGATTTTTAATATTGAACTTACTCCTGGAAAGGGAGGGAAAATTGTAAGGTCGGCTGGAACACTTGCAACACTGATGGTAAAAAGTGAGAAATTTGCACAGGTGAGATTACCATCAGGAGAAGTTAGATTATTTGATATAAATTGTATGGCTACAGTAGGGCAGGTAAGTAATGTTGACCATAAATATGTATCTCTTGGGAAAGCAGGAAGAACGAGACATCTTGGAATAAGACCAACTGTGAGAGGAGTTACTATGAATCCTGTTGACCATCCTCATGGTGGAGGGGAAGGAAAGAGTAAAGGGCATCAGTCCCAGAGCCCCTGGGGATGGATAACAAAAGGGTATAAAACAAGAAAAAAGAAAAAGCCATCTGACAGATTAATAATTGAAAGAAGAAAAAGGAGCAACAAGTGAGGTCTAAAAAGAAGGGACCATATGTTGACTTAAAGTTATTAAAAAAAGTTGAAAGATTGAAAAAAGAAGGTAAAAAAGAGATAATAAAAACATGGGCAAGAAGTTCATTTATTATTCCTGAATTTGTTGGGTATACATTTGCTGTTCATAATGGGAAAAACTTCGTAAATGTTTATATTACAGAGAATATGGTTGGACATCGACTTGGAGAATTTGCTCCTACAAGGGTCTTTAGAGGTCATGGTGCTCATACAGAGAGAACAAGAGAGAAAACATAAAAGGGAATAAAAATGGAAGTAAAATGTGTTTCAAAATATGTGAGAATAAGTCCGAGAAAACTTAAAATGATAAAGGATATTGTAATTGGTAAAGAAGTGAATAATGCAATAGAGATTCTTGAAAATTTACCAAAGAGAGGTTCACGATACATTATTAAAACATTAAAGTCAGCTTTGAATAATGCAAATAATAAAGTTGAGGGAAAAATGTGGAAGGTAAAAAATCTTTTTGTTGACCAGGGTTCATCTTATAAAAGATTTAGAGCAGCACCAAGAGGAAGGGCTGTTATGGTTAAAAGGAGAACATCCCATATAACAGCTGTTCTTGAGGATATTGAAGAAGGAGAAAAATAATGGGGCAGAAAGTAAATCCAATTGGATTAAGAGTAGGAATTGTAGAGGACTGGAGAACAAAGTGGTTTGCCAGTAAAAAGGACTTCAAGGAATTATTAAAGGAGGATATTTTTATCAGAAATTATATTAAAGGAAGGTATCCAAGAGGTACAATAAGTAAAATTGAAATTCAGAAGGTGAAAGAAAAAATAAAAATCATATTACATACACCAAGACCAGGAGTTGTGCTTGGAAGGAAAGGAAGTGAGATAAATAAATTAAGAGATGAACTTATTGAGAAATTGAACAACAAGCAGGTAAATATAGATGTTGTAGAAGTAAATCCCCCGGGTCAAAGTGCACAATTTCTTGCAGATACTATTGCGATGCAATTGGAAAGAAGAATTTCTCATAGATATGTTGTAAAAAGAGCAATGGCGCTTGCTATGGAGTCAGGTGTTGAAGGAATAAAAGTAAGAATAAGTGGAAGAATTGGTGGAGTAGAAATTGCAAGGTCAGAACAGTATATAGAGGGAAAAGTTCCTTTGCATACTTTAAGAGCAAAAATAGATTATGCTACATCAACTGCTTTTACCAGATCAGGAACAGTTGGGGTAAAAGTGTGGCTATATCTTGGAGAAGTTCTGGAAGAGAAAAATAAGGAGGGAAAAAATGCCGTTGATGCCCAAAAGGGTTAAGTATAGAAAAATGCAGAGAGGAAGAAGAAAAGGGAAGGCAACAAGAGGAAATACTCTGTATTACGGTAATTATGGATTAAAAATTATTGAGCCCTGCTGGATTACAAATAATCAAATTGAAGCAGCAAGAATTGCAATTACCCATC
>CAZRDZ010000159.1:0-2330 GCA_964599135.1 uncultured bacterium | reverse complement strand
ATTCTTTGAACTTCCATCCAATAAAAGAATGTGTTTTTTTCACTTCTATCTTTCTCCCCAGCAATAAAATTGCAGGAAAAACCCTCCTTTCTCCAAAACGGTCATTTATAGCATCAATTTTATGGAAAAGCAGTTCTCTTTCTTTTTCATTTTTAAAAAGATAATCATAGTTGAATTCAAAAATTTCTCCAACACTTACTCCAATTGCTCTTATTTTTTTATCCTTTTTTATCCCTTCCATAATAGAGGAAGCAATTTCAAAGATTTTTTTCCCATCAGCAGGAATATCTTTAAATTTTTTTCTTTTTGTAATTGAAGTGAAATCACTGAATCTTAAAAAAAGAACAATTGTTTTTCCATGTTTATTCTGCTTTCTCATTCTCTCTGCCACCTTATAAGATAGATTAAAAAGAGCCACATTTAAAATTTCTGGATTTAGTGTATCAAAAGGCAATGTATATGAATGTCCAATGGATTTAGGGGAAGGAGGATTTTTATTTATTACCTCTGTATCTTTTCCCCTGCTTTTTTTATATATTATTTCTCCATATATCCCGAATTTATCAATTAAAAAATCCTTCCCGACCTTTCTTATATCCTTACATTTTTCAATACCAAATTCAGCAAGTTTTTCCTCTGTTTTCTCACCTATGCCTGGTATTTTCCCCACAGGCAATTCAGCAATAAAATTTTCAACATCCTTTTCTTCAACAATTTTAATTCCATCAGGTTTACAAGTAGAAGAAGCAATTTTTGAGACCAGTTTATTGGGACCTATTCCAATGGAGCAGGTGAGAGAAGTTTTATTTTTTATTTCTTTTTTTATAGCATCAGCAAGTTGTTTTTTACCACCATATAAATGAAAAATATCTGAAACATCAACAAATACCTCATCTATTGAATAAATTTCCATATTATCAGTGAAATTTCTTATAATTGAAAAGATTTCTTTTGACACTTCAGCGTATTTTTCAGGATACCCTTCAACAAGAATTATATCAGGACAAAGAATTGTTGCTTCTCTTATACTCATTCCTGATTTAACCCCTTCTTTTTTTGCTTCATATGAACAGGAAGCAACAACACTTCTATTTTTATAACAGCCACATACTGCAACTGGTTTGCCTTTAAGAAAAGGATTTGTTGCCTGTTCAACAGATGCGAAGTATGCATCCATATCTATATGCATTATAACTTTTTCCATTTTATTGAGTATGTATTTTTTCAAGATACCATACTAAATTTTCAGGTATGAAAGAGATTTCAAATACATCAATTCCATTGCTCAAAGCAAAACAATATTTTTTCTTTTCTCCCTCAGATATTTTCCAGAAGAATGTTATTTTTTTTACAAAATATTTTTTCCCTCTCCATATAAACCATAAAATCTTTATTTTTCTATCAGAAAAAAATACATTTACTCCAATTCTTTCTTTTATCTCTGTAATCATTCTATTTTTCTAAAGACACCTTTAACTTTACCAACTATTTCAAATCTCTGTTTTCTGAATACTTTTATTGATGAATAAATTTTATTTGCCGGTCTTAATTCAATATATCCTGCTCTTTTGTAGAAATATTTGACTGTGTATTCTCCATCTATGAAAGCGACAACAATATCTCCATTTTTAATTTCAACTCCCTTTTTTAAAATCACATAATCACCATCAAAAATTCCTGCATCTTTCATACTATCTCCTCTAACTCTCAAAGCAAAGTATTCATCTTTTGAAAGAAGATTTTCTGACATATTCAAATATCCCTCAATGTTTTCTTCCTCTTCAAGAGGTATCCCTGCAGGTATGTTTCCAAGAACAGGTATGTTGTAATTTTCTTCTTTTTCTCTGACTACAATCCCTCTTGATATATTTTCTTTCCTTTCTATAAATCCCTTTTTTTCAAGAGCAGAAAGGTGTGTTATAACAGAATTTGGACTTGCAAAAGAAAATTCTTTCATTATCTCTTCAATTGTTGGTGGATACCCATTTTTTTCTGTAAAGTTTTTTATAAACTCAAGTATTTTCCTCTGTTTTTCTGTTATTTCTTTCATTCTGCCTCCTTTTACTGAAAATAATTATACTATAAATTTTTACACCTGTCAAGTTTTTTCTAATCCATAGTAAAGAAACTCTTTCTAAGGATTTACTAAAAAGATTAAAGTTTAGCACCATGTAGAAAAAGTGAAAAAAAAGGCAGGACAGGAGAAAGGAGAATTCTAAATTAGTGGCGAATTTGTCTTGACAGGATAGATGAAAGGTATAAAATTTAAAGATAATATTTTTTATGGAAACTAAACTATTAAAAAATTTCTTATGTGTGTTGAATTTCAG
>CAZRDZ010000158.1:0-2359 GCA_964599135.1 uncultured bacterium | reverse complement strand
GGAGGAAGGTTTGACATATTTTCCTAATTGTGTTAATCTTATTTACAATCATGCTTTTTTAAATGTCCTTGATGGTAAGTATAATGAGGCAATTGAGGAAATTGATAGATTACTGGAAATAAACCCATATTATCCAGAAGCACATTTTATGAAAGGAATGGTTTTTGAAAAAATAGGGGAAGAAAAAGAGGCAAAAAAAGAATATATAAAAGAGGTAAATATAAATCCTGGGTGTAAGAAAGCATGGAAGAAAATAAAGGGGATGAAAAATGAGACGAAGTAAATTTCATTTATTTTTATTTTCTGTATTTTTTCTATCTTCACTTTCCTATTCTGAAACTATTGTAGATTATCTGAAGTTTTTTTCTTCTTTAAAATCAAGAATTCCAGGATATGAAGGCAATAACAAGGCAGCAAGTTTTATTGAAAATAAGTTTAAGGAAATTGGCCTTAAAAATGTAAAGAAAGAGGAATTTTTCACTACTATACCTGTTGAAAAATATGCTTACCTGCAGAAGGGAAAAGAAAGAATAAAAATTTATTCCTTATGGCCAAATCTTGTAAGAACATCAAGTATTCCTCCAGAAGGTTTTGAATCTTGTCTTATTTATGGAGGAAAAGGCAACTTAAAAACACTTGATGGAAAGGATATTTCTAATAGTATTGTAGTTGTTGATTTTGACTCTGATGATAACTGGACAACACTTGCAATGCTTGGAGTGAAAGGATTTATATTTTTAAATTCAGGGGATATAACAAGAAAAGAAGCAGAAAAAAAATTTTTAAGAATACCTGTTAATGTCCCAAGATTTTATGCAGATGAAAACTCAGAGAAAATTAAGAATCTTGCATTAAAAGGAGAAAAAGTAAAATTATTTGCAAAAGTTGATTGGGAAAAAGTTCCAAATTTCAATATTTATGGAGTTGTTGAAGGAACAGATGAAAAACTTAAAGATGAGATTATTGTTTTAGAAAGTTATTATGATAGTATAAGCGTAGTTCCTTCTCTTGCACCAGGGGCATCCTCTGCCTGTGGTATTTCAACTCTCTTGAAACTTGCTGAATATTTTGTAAAAAATCCTCCAAAAAGGACAGTAATTTTTCTTGCTACATCCTCCCATTTTGAAAGTTTGAAAGGGATTGATGATTTTATACAGCGTCATTCCAGAAATATTTCTCCATTTTCTGAAAGAATTCCTGATGATGAAAAAATACTGCCAAAATTGTTTATTGGGCTTGAACTTTCTGATGGTTCTGATGAACTTGCTATATGGCACAATTCTTATGATTTTTACACACAGAGATTTTTTGCTCCTTTCGGGAAGAAATTTCTTTCTTACTCAAAAAAAATATGTGCGAAATATGGATATAATCCTGAAACAGCACTTATGAATGGAATCAGTCCTGAGAAAGGGATAATATGGCAGACATTTTTACCTGAACCAGTGAGGACTGATGGAGAATATATGATTCTTTCAGGGAATCCTGCGATTTCTTTAGTTACTGTTAATGATGGAAGATGGAAAGTTGATACACCCATTGATACTTTTGAAAATTTAAATTTAGGTAATATAAAAAAGCAGTATAAATTCCTTAAAGGAGTGCTTTCTCTTGCTATAAATGATAATGAGTTATTTCCTGATACTGAACTTGAATTAAAAGATAAGGTAGCAACTTTAGTTCCTAAGGTTGTAACATTCAATCCCAGGAAAAGTTTTGTTCCAAATGACCCTGTTCCTGGAGCGCTTGTAGTTCCAAGGATGTATGAGGTTTATGAAAATTTTTATTCAATGAAAACATTTACTGGTGTCAGAGGTGACATAGTTGAAATGACAGATGAAGATGGTAAAGCAAATATTTCAAGATTTCAACTTGGGACAAGAGTTTTTATATATTCCTTTTTACTTGACAAAAAAACAGGCAAAATAGTTCTTGCAACAGACCTTGGAGTAAATGGAGACCAACAATATCCTATAGGAACGGGACTTGGGTGCAAAATTGTTAAAAAAACCATAGTTCTTTTTCATTGTAAATCAATTTCAATCTTTGGACTTATTGACCCTCAGTATCTTGTTTCTCTTGATAAACTTGATGTTTTTGACCTTTCAAATTCCACTCCTGATGCTTATGGATATTTTCTTGAATATCCAAAATATATTCCTTTTATATGGAGTTCTTATTCAGAACCAGAAGGATGTGTATTTGCCAGGTTTAATACAAAAATTAAAATACTTGGTGAATCAGGCCCACTTGGGAAAAGACTTTTACTTTTGAACTCAAAACCAACTTATAAAAATAAGGACTGGGCGGAAGGACTTGGTTTTGACGTTAATAAAATTGATGCAATTTATAATACACC
>CAZRDZ010000157.1:0-2365 GCA_964599135.1 uncultured bacterium | reverse complement strand
CCAGTATTTATTTTTTAGCGGATAAAAGAAATACAAAAGAGCAATTGAAAGAATTAGGAGAAATTGCAGGAAATTATTTTAATGACCAGATTTTGAGAAGTAGAGGATTTAACGATTGGATTGAAGTTTTTTCATATTTAAAAAGTAAAATCAAAAAAAGAACTGTTTTTGTAGTTGATGAATATCCTTATTTAGTAGAAAATGACTCTTCAACAAGTTCTTTATTTCAAAAGGGATGGGATGAATATTTAAAAGATACAAAGATTTTCCTTATTTTATGTGGTTCAAGTGTTTCTATGATGGAATCAGAAGCATTAATTTATAAGTCCCCTCTTTATGGAAGAAGAACAGGCCAGATATTACTTAAACCACTATCTTTTTTTGAAAGCTGGAAGTTTTTCCCTCAAAAAAATTTTGAAGATTTTTTAAGAATTTTTACCATTACAGGTGGAATTCCAGCATATCTTTTACAATTTTCTCCTGATAAATCACTGGAAGAAAATATTAAAACGAGAATTTTCCCTAAAACTGAATTTCTACATAATGAAATAGAATTTATCCTTAAAGAGGAATTAAGAGAGCCAAAAAATTATCTTGCTATTTTGCGTGCTATTTCCTGGGGAAAAAGTAAATTTGGAGAAATTGCAAATGATACTGGACTGGAGAAGAATGTTTTAATGAAATATTTAACTACTTTAATAAATCTCCAATTGATAGAAAAAGAAGTTCCTGTTACTGAAAAACATCCACAAAAATCCAGAAGAGGGATTTATAAAATATCAGACAATTTTACCTGTTTCTGGTTTCAATATGTTTTCCCCTATAAGAGCGATTTAGAACTTGACAGATATAATGAAGTAATGAAGAAAATAAAAGAAAGTTTTAATTTGTTAGAGGCAAAAGTTTATGAAAAGATATGTCAGGAAATTCTATGGAAATTGAGAGATAAAATTTTTCCTTTTGAAAGGGTTGGGAGATGGTGGAATAAGAATGAAGAAATAGATATAGTGGGTTTAAATGAGAATACAAAAGAAATAATTTTTGGAGAAGTAAAATATTCTCAAAAACCTGTTGGAGTAAATGTTTACTTTTCACTTAGAAAAAAATCTTATTGTGTGGATTGGAACTATAAGAAAAGAAAAAGTTATTATATTCTTTTCAGTAAAAATGGTTTTACTAAAGAGTTGAAAGAACTGGCAAAAAAAGAGAATGTATTTTTAGTGGAAAAGGATAAGTTAATATGGCCGACATAACTACTTTATCTTTGGAACTTCCCCCCCAAACATCCCATCTTCACCTCATACAGTACATTTTTCTTCCCTGTAAAGAAAATTTTTGTGTGATAAATGATGACCTCTTTGATTTGAAATTAGAAATTATAATTTCCTGATGTTATCATAATTTTCTGAGGGAGTATATTAAAAATGAACCGATATTTGCTCTTTCCATAGGAATATGTGGAAAATAGGAAATAAAAATGATACGATGAAAAAAAGGTAATTTTTAAAAAAATTTAGAAAAAGGAGAAGAAAATGTTTATACCTTCTGAATTAGTTGAGGAACTTTTCCAAAAAGTAGTTAGAGAAGCGTATGAAAGAGAGGTAAATTTTCAACCAATAGAAGAAGAACTCGGGAAATTAAAAAAGGGAGGATCTTTAACTTATGACCATCTTGAACTAATTGCTGATGAGAAATACTGGGACTTTTCAAAATGGTGGAGGTGGCCACAAAAGAATGTTATAGAAGAAGAATTAAAAAAAACAGAAGGGATGTTTATCAAGTTGAAAGAAAAAGATAAAGACCCAGAAACTGGAAGAGAAATTATTAATGTGGAAGAAGCAAGAAAAATTTTTAATAAACTTTACTATCATATTTTTAAACATATAGAATTGGTATCAATTATATTACGATTTATAGACCCAGAGAATTATGCAATTTATTCCCCACCTATAACCTTTTATTTAAATGTGCCGAGAGGTTATGTATATTGGAAAGAGTATTTCAATTATATAGAAGAATTAAGGAAGTATATGTATATCTATCACATTAAAAAGGTTTCATATGCAGAAAGATTTATCTGGGCACTGAGTATGTCAAATTGGGAAAAAATTTCAATAAAAGATGAAATCTTAGATTATTTTCATAGCGAAATAAAAGAGGAAAGTGTAAAAAGAAGAGCGAAAGAATTATTTGAGAATATTGAATTGACAAAAAAAACTGAATATGAAAAAGCAAAGTTTTATATGGATATTGAAAGCTATAACATGTTACTTAATTGGGAAGAAATGCTTTTGAAAGAAAAATGAAAAAAATTTTTAAAAAAAGAGAAAAAGAAATCAAAGAAGAAATAAAAAAATTAAAAATA
>CAZRDZ010000156.1:0-2376 GCA_964599135.1 uncultured bacterium | reverse complement strand
CATCTTGGCATAATTTTTGATATACCTACAATTGGATGTGCAAGAAAAATATTATATGGCAATTATACAATTCCACCTTCTTTTCCACTTGCTTCAACATTTATAAAAGATAAAGATGGAGAAGTTATAGGGCATGTTTTGAGAAATTATAATAATGGTCTTCTTTTTATTTCTCCTGGACATAAAATTGATTTAAAAACAACTCTTTCTGTTATAATCAGGACAATGAAGAAGGAATATGGGCTACCTTACCCTCTTTATGCTGCTCATTCAAAGTGTGCTCTTTAATTTCTGTTTTTTGAAAAATTTTTTTATTCAGAATACAACCAGGGTCAGGAGCAAGAACATCTCCATAATAAGCATATGCTCTTGCAGCACAACCACCACAAACAGATGCATATTTTCCTTTACATCCATAGTTGGTAGAATAATCCCTCCTCATTCTTATTCTATTAATAACTTCTGAGTTATCCCAAACATCAATTAAGTTCTCTATTTTTATTTCTCCATCTTTTTTTATATTTCCTATAACAAGGTCTGGCATAAAAACACAGGGAGTTATTTTCCCATCCGGCTGTAATGCAATATAAGCCCTTCCAGCACCACACCCACCTATAAGTTCAACAAGATTTTTTATTTTTTCAATATTTGCAGTGGAGAAATGTCCTATGACAGTAACATCTCCTTTTCCAAGTTCAAACATTTGCTTACAGTATCTCCCAAATTGAGGAGCGGTTGAAAGGAGTGTTTCTTTCCCATCTTTTAAATCATCATAAAAAAGTTCAAATAATTTCTCCCTTTCTTCTGCTGTTAGGTCATTTTCAAATCCACCCCTTCCACAGGGAATATAGTTGTAAAGAACAACTTTCCTTATTCCAAGTTCATCTCTTAATTTTATCATCTTAGGTATTTCATTTTTTATAATTGAATTTTCTCTTGCAACAGTATATGAAATACAAACTTTATCTGCTTCTCCAACTTTTATCAGATTCTTTATACCTCTCAATGCCCTTTCAAAAGCACCTTTCACTCCCCTGAAATTATCATGGACATCAGCAGTTGAGCCATCTAAACTCACTCCATAATAGGCAAAACCAATATCTTTTAGTCGCTCAGCAACTTCTTCTGTTATCAAAGTTCCATTTGTATTTATAGACATATAAAGACCACCTTTTTTCCCTATTTCAGCAAGTTTCCAGAATGCAGGGTCCATTAATGGCTCTCCTCCAGCAAAAGCAAAAGTGGGTATATTTGACTTTACAATTTCTTCCATTACTTTTATTTTTTCTTCTCCTGTCAATTCTTCTGGAAGCCCTTTTGAAAGTGCGCCTGCATCTTCATAGCAATGTTTACATCTTAAATTACATCTTCCAGTTATATTCCAGACAATCATAAGCGGCTGGGCAAAAACCATAGGAGTTCTTACTCCATACTTTACGATTGTCTCCCCCACATTGAAAACAGTTCTTCTTATTTTAGGATTATCAATCATTTCAGCAAATTTTTCCTTTTCAACTCCAAAAAGTCGGGACAAATGCTCAAAAATTATATATGGTATTATAGTTTCTTTATCTTTCAACAACCTTTCAAAAAACCCCCTTTTATCTGAAGAGAACTTTTTAACCATATTTTCAATTTTTGTCTTTCCATTTTCTTTTTCAAAGTATTTAGAAACAGTTCTTTTTGTTAAATTACTATTAAGAAATTTGTATAAACTACCTTTTCTCAAACTATCAGCAAGTTCATTAGGATTCATTCCGAAATTATTCAAATTCCACAGTCCCATTTTGCCCTCCTTTTTTAAAGTTCTTCATAAAATTCAACTAAATTTTTTTTGAGTTTCTTAATATCAATATTTTTCTCTTTAAGGATTCTTCTTATTGTTTCATAACTTATTCTATTGACCATTTTGTTTTTTTCAAGGTGCTCCTTTATTTTGTGTAAAGTCCAGTGAGAAAACTTATAACCAAACTTTCTTGGAGAATTATGAACAATTTCTATGATTTTTTCTCTCAAGTCATTCCCGAATTTTTTCTTTATTCCTACTTTTGGAGAGTTTATTACACTTTCAAGACCATCTCTGTTAAACCTGTGTATCCATTTTCTTAAATTCTGTGGATGAAAATTCAAAATTTTTGAGATTTCAGAAATTTTATATCTGTGAATTCCTGATAAAATTATTGCTTTTAACCTTTTCTTAATATGCTCTTCTCCTTCTTTAAGGAGTTTATATATTTTTTCTTTCTCCTGATTTTCTGGTTCTCTTGCATAAATTGGTGCTCCCATTTTACCTCCTGACCAAACCCGGTTTGGACTTTTTTTTATTATTTTACCACTTTTTGTGAAAAAGTAAACATATTTTTTGTGAAATTTTAA
>CAZRDZ010000155.1:0-2379 GCA_964599135.1 uncultured bacterium | reverse complement strand
AGTATATATTCAGAGGGGTGTTTTGAAATTATTCTTTTAACTCTTTCTTCTGATAAAAACTGGAGTGAAAAAGATATTTCCATATAAATTTCCTTTCCAAGTATAAATTTTTCTACTTCATCCCACATTTCCCATCCACCAAGATGTGTTGTAATAAATTTAAGAATAGGGAAGGACTTTTTTATTTTGATTATTTTTTCAGGGTCTGCCTTTCTTATTCTTTCAAAAGCAAAATCATAACCAGTATGAGAAACAAGAATTAGACCAGAACTTTCTACTTTTGCATAAATATCAAACATTTTTTTATCATCCAGATTGAAATTCTGGTAATATGGATGTAATTTTATTCCCTTAAATCCTTTTTCTTTAATCTCATCTATTCTCTTTTCCCATTCTTCATCGTCAGGGTGGAATGAGGGAAATGGAATTATTTTTTCACTCCTTATTTCTTCAGACCATTTCAATATTGAGTAGTACTGGGATGGTTTTGTAGCAATTGAACAGACAACGCTTTTATCAATCCCATTTTTATCCATAGAATTAATTAAACTTTTCAATTTTCCGTCAAGTTTCGCTTTTATCCCACCTTCTTTTTCAAGGAGTGGAATTGCTTTTTCTGCAATATCATCAGGGAAAGCATGAGTATGGAAATCAATTATTTTTCCCATTTTTTAAAAATTTTTAAGATTTCATTTGCAATTATTGTATGACCTGTTTGATTTGGATGAACTGATTCTGGTGCAAATGTCTCGCTTTCTCTGTATTTAAGATGATTTTGAAAAATTCTGTGAAGTTTTAGCATTTCTGTTTCGTATTTCTTGCTCATTTCTTCAACGACTTCAATATAGTTTTCAAGTTCTTTTAAAACAATCCCTCTGAAGTTCTCTGTTTTATCCGTTGTAATATAAAATGGTTCCATCAAAATTATTTTACAATCAAGTTTCTCAATAGTTCTTTTAAGAACACTGTCATATCTTTTTCTGAAATTTTCAGGTGTATACTCCTCCCACAGTTCTACTTTTCTTAAAACTCTATGAAGGTCATTTATTCCAACTAAAATACTTAAAATATCAGGATTGTTATAAATTACATCATCTTCCCACCTTTGCTGTAGGTCAACAATAGTGTTTCCACCAATTCCTTTGTTTATTATTTCAAAATTTTTCTCTGGAAATTCTGAAATCAAAAGGTCCCTGAAAATCCTCACATACCCATTACCATAAGGATAAAAATCACCTCTTCTTCCACATTCAGTTATGCTATCTCCAATAAAAAGTATTTTCTCTCCTTTGTCTTTCATTTTTCTCCTTCCTTTTTACAAAATTGATTTTTAAAGTATAATACAAAGACAAAAAATGTCAAAAATAAAGTTAATAGCGGTTGACCTTGATGGGACATTACTTGATAAAGATGGGAAAATCCCTGAGGAGAACAGGTGTTATCTTAAAAAATTTTCTGAAAATGGTGGGATTGTTGTCCTTTCTTCCGGTAGGATGACCGATAGTGTCTCCACTTTTGCTGACAAACTTGGGATTGATTGCCCTTTAATTGTTTATAATGGAGCAGTGGTAAGATTGAGAAAAAAAGAAGGAAGAAAAACTATTTTTCATAGAGAAGTTCCGGTAAGTTATTCTGATTATGTGATTGATTACTGTCTTAGAAATAAATTTCATCTCAATTTTTACCTTGACGATAAACTATTCACACAAAGAGACCCATTATTAAAAAAATATTCTTCCCTCTACTCAAAACAGACAGGTTCAAAATGTATTTTTCTTGATAATCTTGCTGAAATGAAAGGGAAAAAACCGACAAAATTAATTCTTATAACTGATAGTAAAAACAAAGATATAACAAGAACAAGAGATTATCAATATAATGTCTTCAAAAGAAAATTTAAAGACAAAATAAAACTTGTAAAGACAAATCCTGAATATCTTGAATTTATAAATAGAAATGTTGATAAAGGAGTTGGACTTAAAAAAATTGCTGATCACTATGGAGTTAAAAGAGAAGAAATTGTATCCTTTGGAGATGGTGAAAATGATATAGAAATGCTTTTATACTCTGGAATTTCTGTTGTTCCATCAAATGCAAAAGAAAAAGTAAAAAAAGTTGCAAAAATAGTTTCAAATTATTCAAATAATCAGGCATTCATAGGAAAATTTTTAAAAGAGTTTTTACCAAACTTATCAGATAGAATTGAGAAATAGATGAGAGATAAAATGTGAATGGAATGAAGTTATATTTAAAACTGGTAAGTTCGGCGATAGTGGATTGCAGGAGAGTGATTTTGAAATTTTTTAAAAATACTTTTAATTCTCTATCTCTCCGAAGAATAACATTCCACAGGACAAAATGATACAGGTAGGGTATAAT
>CAZRDZ010000154.1:0-2384 GCA_964599135.1 uncultured bacterium | reverse complement strand
CCAATTCTTTTCATTACTTCAACTGTTTTATCACCTATTTTTCCAGTTGAAATAACTCCTGTTCCAGCAGAAATTACTTTAATTCTACACTTCCTTTCTTTAACAAATTTTTTCAGAAAATATTCAGCCATAGGACTTCTGCAGGAATTGCCCTCACAGACAAAAAGAACTGTTCCCCTTATAAGTTGTGGTGGCTGGGTTGATATATCCCATATAGTTGATTCTCTACCTTTTGTTTTTCCTCCATCAACAATTAAATCAACACTATTTTTTACTTCTTCAGAAATTTCTGAAATTGTTGATGGTGCTTTTTCTCCTGATATATTTGCACTTGTTGAAGCAATTATCTCAAATTTTTCAAGAATTTTTAGAAGGAATTGATAATCTGGAATTCTTATTCCTGTTTTGTTCTCTTTTGAAGTTATGAATGGGATTTCTTTCTTACTTTTACCAATTATTGTTGTTGGACCAGGCCACTTATCCTTTGTAAAGTTTTTTTCTATTTCTATATATTCTTCTGCTTTTTCTACCTTATCAACAAATCCAATAAGTGGTTTTTTAAGGTCTCTTTTTTTAATCCTGTATATTCTCTCTTTGCTTTTTTCATTAAGTCCATCACAAATCAATCCATAGACAGTATCTGTTGGAACGATTACAACTTTTCCCTTTTTTATTTCTTCAATCACAATATAAGGTTCTTCTTTTATTATTTTGCTCATACTTTACTTATTTTATTCTAATATTTTTGTATAGTAAAATTTTAGGTAGTAATTAGCGGAATACATACAAGCCCAGAAAAAGTTTTATTTTAATAGGAGAGGCAGAAGGTAAATAGGAAACACTCCTTGATGATTTTAAAAAAGGGAAAATAATATCTTTAAATACCCGAATTCTTATCCCGAATTAATCATGGTTTTTTTCTTGTTGGCAGGAGGGACATTGTAAAGATTTGATAAATTTTTCATATGACTTTTTTTCCATTTCTTTATATAAAGAGGTCCTTTTCAAAAGTTCGTCAAAGTCCACTAAATGAGCATCAAAATCAGGTCCATCAACACAGGCAAACTTTGTTTCTCCACCAATTGTAACACGGCAGCATCCACACATTCCTGTTCCATCTACCATAATAGGATTTAAACTTGCCACTGTTTTTATTCTGGCCTTTTTTGTGATTTCTGCAACTTTTTTCATCATAATAATTGGTCCTGCAGTTAGAACATAATCAATCTTTTTCCCATTTTTTATTAATTCAGCAAGCATTTCTGTATTAAATCCTTTTTTCCCTTTACTTCCATCATCAGTAGTTATATAAAATTCATCACTTAATTTTTTCAACTCATCTTCCAGTATTATAAGGTCTTTATTTCTTGCTCCAGTTATTACAATTATATAATTTCCTTTTTCTTTAAAAACCTTTGCCATCCAGAAAACAAAAGCGGCACCAACTCCTCCAACAATTATGCATACATTCCCATATTTTTCAATTTCTGTGGGTTTTCCTAAAGGTCCAGCGATGTTCAAAATTTCTTCTCCTTCTTTAAGTAAGCCAAGTTTTGTAGTTGTTGTTCCAACTTCCTGAAATATCAAAGTTATAGTTTCTTTTTCCGAATTTGCATCAGCAATAGTAAGAGGAATCCTTTCTCCTTTATCATCTACTCTTAAAATAACAAATTGTCCAGGTTTTGCTTTTTTTGATATAAGAGGTGCTTCAACTTCTATCCTTTTAATTTTTTCAGCCAGTTTTTCTTTTTTCAATATTTTATTCATAATTGTTAATTATAAAAAATTTCTTACGACCTGTGAAGGATTATTTTGGCAGAGTTATATCTGTAGATTTGTCATATTTACCAGAAAGGTCTTTATACGATTTTTCACACATTTCGTCTCCTGATATAAAAATTACCTGGGCAATTCCTTCATCTGCATATACTTCCCCTTCAACAGGTGTAAGGTTTGCAATCTGAATTGTTATAAAGCCCTCCCATTCTGGCTCAAGAGGAGTTACATTTATTATTATTCCACATCTTGCATAAGTTGATTTTCCAAAGCAAATTCCAATTACCTCTCTTGGTATTTTAAAATATTCTCTGCTTTTTCCAAGTATGAAACTATTTGGTGGGATTTTACATACTTTCCCTTTGAATTTTTCAAAATTTTCTTCTTTTATCTTTTTTGGAGATGCAATCCCTTTACCTTTGAAAATAAGGAATTCATCTGATAAAGTAAAATCATACCCATATGAAGAAACTCCAAAGGAAATTCCCTTTTTTACTTTTTCAGGGGAAAAAGGAGAAATCATTCCATTTTCCCCCATTTTTTTTATCCACTTATCATTCTTTACCATTTTTTCAAAAAGTTAGAAAAAGACCAGAGCCACCTCGGGG
>CAZRDZ010000153.1:0-2405 GCA_964599135.1 uncultured bacterium | reverse complement strand
GCAGAATAGTCCTTATAAATCTGGTCAAGTTTTAATCCTGCCAGATATGTATAAGCACCATAACCACTACTTACATACCACTTAAATTTTCTTTTCATATTCTGTAATTATAAATTTACATCTGAATAATTAAATGAAACTTTCTGCTATTTTAATATCATTTTCTGCTTTTCTTAATAAAAAGGTTTCTGTAAGATGATGGAGTTGTCCCTGTTATTTTTTTGAAAGTCCGATTAAAAAGAGCAAATGAAGTAAATCCAACTTTTTCTCCAACTTTTATAACTTTCATATCTGTTTGACTTTCCAGAATTTTCTTTGCTTCAAGAATTCTCTTCTGCAAAAGATATGACTTTATACCAATTCCTGTAAAGTCCTTAAAAAGGTGTGATAAATAACTCTCTGATTTATGAATAACTTTTGATAAATCAGAAATTGTAATATTTTTTTGATAGTTTCCATTTATATAATCAATTATATCATCAACAACAGAACTCCTTCTTTTATCTGAAACTCTGCTATTATACTTACACTTTTTTAATAAAATTAAAATAATAGAAATTGCTTTTTCAATTATCTCCTCACTGAATTTATTTTCATCAGCAATTTCACTTCTTATAACATCAATAATTAAATGTATTTCTGCTTTTTCTCTTCCTGATAACTTAACAGAATGGGGAATTGAACTTATATCAAAATTTATTTTTTTTAGAAAATCAGGACTGAAGTAAACAGATATCTTTTCTATAAAATATGGATAATCAAGATGAGAAAAATGCTGCTGGTCAGGGTAAATAATAATTGCAGTATCAGTATCAAAAGAATATTTTCTGTTATGAATAAAATAAAAACCTTTCCCTCTTTTTATAAAATGAATCTCCAGTTCTCTATGATAGGTAATTTTAATATCCTGGGACCTGTTAAATTTATTTTTTACTTCTTTTATGAGAACAGGAATTTTTGAATTTTCTTTTATTACTTTTTCTTTTTTTCCTTTTTTCATTTTATAAAACCAAACCTCAGTATGAAGGCGATTGCAACAATAATAACAACCCAGTTTAAATCCTTATATTTTCCTGTGAAGAGTTTAAGAATAAAATAGGAAATAAATCCAAAAGCCATACCTTCACCAATATTATATGTAAAAGGAATCCCTACAAAGGCAAGGAAAGCAGGAATTCCTTCTGTTGGGTCTTCCCATTTTACTTTTCTAATTAGAGGTATCATCAGACATCCAACAATAATAAGAGCAGGAGAAGTAACAGGATAAAGAGTTATTCCTGATTTTAAAGTTATCCCGGTTCCAATCATTTTTACAAAAGGGTAGAAAAATAAAGCAAGCAAGAATAGAAAGGCAGTTATTATAGAAGCAAATCCAGTTTTCCCACCAGCAGAAACACCTGTTGCGCTTTCAATATAACTGGTAACAGTGCTGGTTCCAAAAATTGCTCCAACTGTTGTTCCAACTGCATCTGAAAATAAAATTCTGTGAGCACCTGGCAATTTTCCATTTTTCATAAATCCTGCTGCTTCTCCTATTCCTATTGCTGTTCCAATTGTATCAAAAACATCCATAAAAAGAAAAACAAAAATTATTGTAAAAAGTCCTGATTTTAATGCTCCAACAATATCAAGTTTCAAAAATGTTGGAGAAATTGATGGAATTTTTCCAACAATTCCCTGATATTTAATAATTCCTGCAAGAATACCTATTACTGCAGTTATAACCATCCCGATTAAAATACTTCCTTTTACTTTTTTCCCGGTAAGGATTCCTATTATAAAAAGTCCAAAAATTGCAAGCAAAACTTCTTTCTGACAAAGATTACCAAGTTTTAAAACTGGCCCACCTTTTTCAATAATTCCTGATTGCAACATCCCTATAAAAGCAATAAAAAGACCTATTCCAGAAGCAATCCCTGCCTGTAAAGACGGAGGAATTGAATTTATAAGTTTTTCTCTAACCTTCCATATTGAAAGAATTAAAAACACAACACCTGAAATAAAAACTGCACCAAGAACTTTTTGCCATGCAATTCCCATCCCGAGTATAACTGAAAAAACAAAATAAAAATTTTCTCCCATCCCAGGAGCAAGAGCAATTGGATAATTCGCATAAAATCCCATAACAAAAGTTGCGATTGCCGCTGATAAACAGGTTGCCACCATAACTGCTCCAAAATCCATTCCTCCCTGAGAGAGAATAGATGGCTGAACAAAAATTATATACGACATAGCAAAAAAAGTTGTAATCCCTGCTATTACTTCTGTTTTTAAATCAGTTCCTCTTTCTCTGAATTTAAAAAATCTTTCAATCATACTACCTCCTGGTTAAAATTAAGTTTTAATTTTATTATATAATATAGTAAAGTGAAGAACAAAAAGAAAAATCCCCTGAAATAAATAAA
>CAZRDZ010000152.1:0-2432 GCA_964599135.1 uncultured bacterium | reverse complement strand
AAAATTGTGGAGAAAAAATGAAAAAGATAACTTTACTTGATGGTGCTATGGGAACATACCTTGAAAAGAAAGGATATAAAGGAATAACTCCAGAACTTGCCTGTGTTGAAAGCCCAGATTTAATTGAACAAATACATAGAGAGTATGTTGAAAGTGGAGCAGAAATAATACTAACAAATACTTTCGGTGCGAATAGATACCGATTGGGAAAGAAAAATATTGCTGATAAGTTTGAATTGATAAACAAAAAAGCGATTGAGATTGCAGAAAAAGTTAAAAGGGAGAAAAATATTCAGATTGCAGGAGATATTGGACCAAGTGGAGAATTGCTTTATCCTTATGGAACAATGAAAGAAAAAGATTGTGAGGAATTATTTCTAAATCAGGGGAAATTTTATTCAGGAAAAGTTGACATAATTGTTCTTGAAACATTTACTGACCTGTCTGAACTTAAAATTGCCTATTCAAGTTTAAAAAAAATTTCTTCAGTTCCTGTTGTTCCCTGTCTTTCTTTTCAGATTGGAAAAGAATACAGAACAATGATGGGAAACAGAATTGAGGACTATATTGATTGGGCAGAAAAAGAAAATGTGGAATTTATTGGAACAAATTGTGGAGTTGGTTCAGAACAGATGAAAGAAATTGTGGAAAGAATTGGCAAATTAACAGATAAACAATTATGGGTAAAACCAAATGCAGGAATACCACAACTATTAAATAATAAAGTTATATATCCTGAAAGCAAAGAAGAATTTGTTGAAAATTGTATTTATATGTGTGAAAACTTTAATGTAAAATTTATCGGTGGTTGTTGTGGAACAGAGCCATCCTATATAAAACTTCTCAGAGAAAAACTTTATGAAAATAGTTGAAGTTGTATTTGATATCCCTGTTAGTAAAAAGTTTGAATATTTTGTTGATAGTGAAATTTATCCTTTTGTCAGGGTTCTTGTTCCATTTGGTAAAACAAAGAGAGTTGGATTTGTTGTTAATGTTAAAGAAGGAAATTATAAAAACCTGAAGAGTGTTATTAAAATTTATGACAAAAACCCTTTAATAAATTCTCATCTTTTTTCTCTTTCTGAATTCATTTCAGAAAAATTTATATCATCAGTAGGGCAGGCAGTTTTTTCAATAATAGGAACTCTTCCATTTAAAATGCCCTCTTTTAAGATAAAAGAAATTTCAAAAAAAAAGGAAATGTCTGAAAAAAAGGTTGTTGTTTTTAAAAAAGAGAAAGAGAAGAGAGATTTTTATTTAAAAGTTGTAAAAGAAAAACTTAAAAATGGTTCTGTGCTTTTTCTCGCTCCTGAGATTGAAATAGCAAAAAATTATTTTAATTTCTTCAAAGATAAAATTGACGAGATTCTCCTTTATTATGGTGAAATGAGGAAAAAAGAAAAGGGAGAAAAATGGGCTATAATTACAGAATGTGAGAAAAAACTTATAATTGGAACAAGAATAGGTGTTTTTCTCCCTGTTGCTGATATTTCCGCCATAATTGTTGAGGATACTACAAACCCGGCATATCAGGAAAAACAGACACCAAAGTATGAAACAGAAGAAATTGTTAAATTCAGAAGTGATAAAACAGGTGCCTCTCTTTTTCTCTGTGAAAACTGTCTTTCTTTAAAACACTATTTAGAAATTGAAAAAGGTAATTTTGATAAGATTGTGATTGGAGAAAAGGAAGAAGGAAAGAAAATATATGTGCTTAAACTAAGAAGAAAACTGATGGATAAAACCATTACATTTCTGACAAAAGAGGCACTTTCTCTTATGGAAGAAACAATTTTAAGAAATAAAAAAGTGGCAATTATTCATAATAGAAAAGGAAGAGGAAAAATTTTAATATGTGAAAAGTGTAATTATAAATTTATCTGTAAAAACTGCTCTTCTCTCCTGACTATTTCTGAAGATGGCAAAAAACTTTTCTGTAAATATTGCAAAAGTTATTCTGATTTTAATAAAAAATGTCCTGAATGTGGAAGTAAAAAAATAATTTTTAAAGTTTATGGAATTGAAAAGATGGTGAACTTACTTAAAGAAACATATAAAAACTTAAAAATTGTAAAATATACTGGAGAGATAAAGAATGTAGAAGATAATTTTAATATTGCAGTTGGAACTTCAGTTATAGAAGAAATAATTGAAAAATATGAATGGGGGCTTGTGATTTTTGTTAATGCTGACTTTTATCTCAACTTAAATGATTTTTCCGCAGAAGAGAAATTTTTTATTATGGTAAATAACCTCCTTTCAAAAATTGAAGACAGCACTACAATTATAATACAGACAGGAAGCCCTGAACTTGAAATTTTTAAAAGTTTAAAAGAGGCAAACGAAGAAATTTTTTACAGGAAAGAATTGAAAATAAGAAAACAAATAGGATATCCGCCTTTTTCAAGAATACTTAAAATTGAAATAAAGGG
>CAZRDZ010000151.1:0-2465 GCA_964599135.1 uncultured bacterium | reverse complement strand
TGTGGTGGTATAGCAGGTGCTCATATTTCAAGATTGACAAAAATTGAAGATGTTGAACTGGTAAGTTTCTGTGATGTAATTGAAGAGAAAGCAAAGAGTTTTGCTTCAATTTATGGTGGGAATTCTTACACAGATTTTAGAAAAATGCTTGAAGAAGAAAGTATTGATGCGTGTTTTATATGTGTTCCTCCGTTTGCTCATAAAGGGCAGGAAGAAATTTGTATTGAGAAAGGAATACCATTTTTTGTTGAAAAACCAGTTGAATTAAACCTTGAAAAAGCAAAAGAGATAGGTAAAAAAGTAGAAGAGAAGAATTTAATTACAGGTGCTGGATATGTTTTAAGAAATTTTGATGTGGTTGATAAAGCAAAAGAAATAATAGGAAATGAAAAAATTGGGCTTGTGAGGGGAAAATATTTTGGACAGGTTCCGGGAAATGAAGGAAGTTGGTTGCATAAAAAAGAGTTGTCTGGAGGTCAATTGGTTGAGCAGGCAACACATACAATTGATATAATGAGATATTTAATCGGTGAAGTTGAAGAAGTTTTTGCTTATAAGTTTGAAGGTATAAATAATAAAATTTATAAGGAATATAATGTTGAAGATGCTTCAGTTGTGAATATGAAATTTAAAAATGGGATTATAGGAAATTTAAGTTGCACCTGGCTGTGGAGTGGTTTCCATTCAGCAGTAGAGATTGTAGGAAAGGGAATTATCATTACTTATGAAGGGAATAAACTGACTATAGATAAAGGAAGCAAAAAAGAGACATATATTTCAGATATTGACCCGATGCTTGAAGAAGATAGAAGGTTTATTGAAGCAGTTAAGACAGGAAATAAGAAAATAGTAAAGTCAGATTATCCTGATGGAGTGAAAACATTAGAAGTTACATTAAAAAGTCAACAATCAATAGATGAAAATAGACCTGTAAAAATTTAAAGAAAGATGTTTGGTTGAATTGCATAAGGTTTTGTTTTAGAATTTTAATATATGAAGATATTTATTCTTTTTGTTATAAGTTATTTATTTGGTAGTATTTCTTTTGCCTTCCTTTTTACATATTTCCTTAAAGGAAAAGATATAAGAAAAATAGGAGATGGAAATCCTGGAGCAGCAAATGTGGCAAGAAATGTTGGGAAAATATGGGGAATAGTGGTCTGGGCAGGAGATACTTTAAAAGGGGTTTTACCCATTTTTATTGGAAAATGGTGGGGGATTGAAAACATTATAATACTTACCTTTATAGGTTGTTTTGCAATTTTAGGACATTGCTATTCAATTTTTTTAAAATTTAAAGGTGGAAAAGGAGCAGCAACAAGTGGAGGAGTTATTTTATGCCTGATGCCTTTTCTTTTTCCTCTTGTTATAATTCTCTGGTTTATTGCTCAAAAAATAAATCCCCGTTCACCAAAAGTTCTTTTAAGTTGTGTTGTTATATTTTTTGTATTTTTGTTTTTTGTTTACAGAGATAAATTCTTTTTTTATTCTATTTCAACCCTTCTTTTAATTTTAACAGGAGTAATTGTTAACAAGAATATAATAACTGAAATGAGGAGAAAAAAAATTGGTAATATGGAAAAGAAAAATTTATAGAATAATTATGGGTTCTTTAATTCCTTTATCTTATATAATTACAGAAAATGTTTTTTTACCTCTTTTAATTTCAACATTCTTTCTTACCTTACTTGGAACTCTTGAATACGAAAGATGGAAAAATCCTTCTGTCTGGGAATGGATGATTAGAAAGTATGGAGGAGTTTTCAAAAGGAAAGTTGGGATATTAACAGGGGATACATACTTTATGATTTCAAATTTTCTTGTTCTTCTATTTTTCCCTTTTGAAATAGCAGTTTACTCTCTTTTCTTTCTTACTTTTGAAGATGCTGGAAGTGGAATTGTTGGGAAAAAATTTGGAAAGATAGAGATTTTTAAAGGAAAGACACTTGAAGGTTTACTTGGCGGAATTTTATTTAACTTGATTATCGGATTTATCCTTTTTCCTTTTATTAAAATTCCTTTACCTGTTTTATTCACAGGTATTTTTATATCATCTTTTATTGAAATTTTACCCCTTAAAGTTGATGATAATCTTTCTGTTGGTATTTTAACTCCTTTATTTATGTATTTAATCTACAGGGGGCTTTTGTGAAAATTGGTCTTGCACTTGGCGGTGGAGGAGCAAGGAGTTTATGTCAGATAGGGATTATTAAGGTTTTTGAAAGAGAAGGGATTAAGTTTGATATTATTACCGGTGTGAGTATGGGTTCTTTAATAGGTAGTGTTTATGCTTTTACACAGGATTCAGAAATTCTTGAGGAGCATTTTTTGCGATTTATCAGTGATAATAAGGTAAAAAAAATAGAAAATTTTTTTACCAGACACAGAAAAAGAGGATTTTTTAAAAGGATACAGGATGGAATAAAAGATTTATATCTTCTTTTCAGTGATAGTTTCAGAACAGG
>CAZRDZ010000150.1:0-2490 GCA_964599135.1 uncultured bacterium | reverse complement strand
CTCGCCTTCCTCATCCTTTTTATAAATTCAGGACTCTGGGCCATTAGATAATCTTCTAATTCCTCTTTACTTTCTGCTGTTTCAAATACCTCTTTTGGAAATACAACCACTTCTTTTTTCATCTCTACCCCCTCTATTTTCTCATCTAATATTTTTCTTCCAATAATAATTATACACTTTTTTGTCCTATTATAAAAACATTATCTCTCCGTTCTCATCCTTCTCCTTCAGGTTTCCATTTTCATCACAGGGATAGTAAAAAAAATATTGTATCTACTATATAATAAAAGGGAGAGAATGGAGAGTTTCTGGGGAGGACGGTCCTCCACAGAAAATCAGGCGCGGGGATGGTATTTTTTGTAGATTTTTTTAATCTGTTTTCTATCAATGTGAGTATATATTTCTGTTGTTGATAAATTTTTATGACCTAAAAGTTCCTGAACAATTCTTAAATCAAGTCCACTTTCAAGAAGATGTGTTGCAAAAGAATGTCTTAAAGTATGAGGTTTTACATTTTTATCAAGACCAGCAAGAGAAACATATTTTTTCACGATTTTCCAGATAAATTGTCTTGAAAGTTTGTTTCCGCTTTTATTCAAGAAAAGAAATGGTGTTTGGGATGACTTTTTGTTTTTTGCTCTTTCAGGTAGATATTCATTTATTCTTTTTAAAGCAACTTCATTTAAAAAAGCAATTCTTTCTCTATTTCCTTTTCCTTTTATTCTCATAAATTTCTGTTTGAAGTTTATATCATCAATTTTTAAATTCACAAGTTCTGAAACTCTCAATCCAGAGCCGTAAATAAGTTCAAGAATTGCAATATCTCTTTTATATGTTTTTGAGTTATTTTTTACTGATAGCAATTTTTCAATTTCTGTAAATGAGAGAACTTCAGGTAAATTTCTATCTGATTTAGGTGTCTCTATGAATAAATAACTGCTGACATATCCTCTTGCATAAAGAAATTTGTAGAAATTTCTTATTGAAGAGATAATCCTTATAATTGAGGATACAGATAGGTTTTGTTTTTTTAAATTCAGAAGGAACTCTGTAAATTTTGAAAAGTCAATTTCCTTTAATCTGTATTTTTTCTCTCTTAAAAATCTTGTGAATTTTTTTATGTCATTTTTGTAAGCAGAAATAGTGTTTTGAGAAAGGTTTTTTTCAACAAGTAAATAGGAAAAAAACTCATCTTTTAGTTTTAAAATCGAGATGTTTTTCATATTTATTTTTCTGTTCTTTCTTTTACAAGTTGTTCAAATTCTTCTTCGCTTATTATTTTTATTCCGAGTTGTTTTCCTCTTTGTAATTTTGAACCCGGCTCTTCTCCACAAATAATATAGTCAGTTTTTTTAGAAACAGATGATGAGACCTTTCCACCAAGTGATTTTATATAATCTGTTATTTCATCTCTTGTGTAGTTTTTTAAAGTTCCTGTTATTACAAATGTAAGTCCAGAAAGAACATCTTTCTTTTCAATTTCTTTTTCCTCTCTTGATGTTTTTACTCCCGCTTTTTTCAGTTTTTCTATAACTCTCAAATTTTCTTCATTTTTAAAAAATTCAACAATGCTTTCAGCCATAACAGGTCCTATTTCATCTATTGAAGAAAGTTGGTCAAAAGTTGCTTCTGCCAGATGGTCTATTGAACTGAAGTTTTCTGCAAGAATTTCACTTGCATGAGTTCCTATATATCTTATTCCGAGAGCAAAAATTAATCTTGATAATGGTCTGTTTTTGCTATCTTCTATTGCGTTTAAAAGATTTTTTACTGATTTGTCCCCCATTCTTTCTAAATTTATAAGGTCTTCGTATTTTAAATAGTATATGTCCCCATAATCAGAAAGAAGTCCTTTATCAACAAATATGTTAACCCATTGTTCTCCAAGTCCCTCTATATCCATTGCGTTTTTTGAAGCAAAGTGAATTATTCTTTCTTTAACCTGAGCAGGACACCTTACATTTGGACATCTTATTGCAACCTCCCCAGTATCTTTTATTACAGAACTTCCACATACAGGACATTTTTCTGGAACTGGTATATCTTTCTCATCTCCATCTCTTGCTTCTGGAATAACTTTAACAATCTTCGGTATTATTTCTCCTCCTTTTTCAACAAAGACCCTGTCTCCTATTTTAACTCCAAGCCGTTTTATCTCATCAAAATTGTGAAGAGTTGCTCTTGAAACAATTGTTCCACTTATTTCAACTGGCTCAAGAATTGCAACAGGAGTAAGTGTCCCTGTTCTGCCAACCTGAACGGTTACATCTTTGATAATTGTGGAGACCTGTTCAGCAGGAAATTTATATGCAACAACCCATCTCGGGCTTTTTGTTGTTGTTCCAAGTTTTTCCTGTAAAGAAAGAGAATTTACTTTTACAACCATACCATCAATGTTATAGGGAAGTGAAAATCTCTTTTCTTCCCATTCATTACAGTAATCAATCACCTCTTTTATATTTTCTGCGTGTTTCATATGTGGGCTTACTG
>CAZRDZ010000149.1:0-2494 GCA_964599135.1 uncultured bacterium | reverse complement strand
ATTAAATGGATATAAAAATTCCTGAATGGGTTAAAAAAAGGGTATATGTGTCTGAAAACTATTATTTTGTTAAAAATCTACTT
Organism: uncultured bacterium; assembly: GCA_964599135.1. Taxonomy (GTDB): domain Bacteria; phylum Ratteibacteria; class UBA8468; order B48-G9; family JAFGKM01; genus JAGGVW01. The sequence goes on along the minus strand of CAZRDZ010000149.1, from coordinate 2,411 downwards.
GATGAATATGGACTTAATACTGTTTGCAAAAGTGCTGTATGCCCTAATATATATGAATGTTTCAGTAAGAAATATGTTTCTTTTATGATACTTGGAAATGTCTGCACAAGAAATTGTAAATTCTGTGGTGTGAAAAAAGGGAAAGGGGAGAAAATTGATGAGAAAGAGCCAGAGAAAATTGCTGAAATTGTTGAAAAACTGGATATGAAATATGTGGTAATAACTTCTGTAACAAGAGATGACCTCTCAGATGGCGGAGCATCTCATTTTGCAAAAGTTGTTAAAAAAATAAAAGAAAGAAGTAAAAAAACAATTGTAGAAGTTTTAATACCCGATTTTGGTGGGAAAAAAGAGAACTTTGAAATTTTATTTAAATCTATGCCTGATGTAATTTCCCATAATCTTGATACAACTCCCTCTTTATATCCTGAAATAAGACCTGCATCAAATTATAAAGTTTCTCTTTCAGTTCTGAAGGAAATAAAGAAAAATGGATTTATTTCAAAATCATCTTTTATGCTGGGGCTTGGAGAGAAGAAAGAAGATGTCTTTAAACTTATGGATAACTTAAGAAAAGTGGAATGTGATTATCTTGTTGTTGGACAATATCTTTCACCTGATAAAGATTCTTATTCAGTAAAGAAGTTTATACATCCTGATTTTTTCAAGAAAATTGAAGAAAAAGGAAAAAAGATAGGATTTAAAAATGTTTTTGCAGGGACTTTTTACAGAAGTTCATATCTGGCAGAAAATCTCCTTTCGGAGGAGCATCTGCCCGGATTGACAGAAAGGGACAAAAAGAGTTAAATTATTTCTATTATGAAAAAAACTATAAGAGTATCTCAGGCTCAAATTAATACCATTGTTGGAGATATTAAGGGAAATTTTAATAAAATTGTTGAATATATTGAAGAAGCAAAGAAAAAAAGAGTTGATATTATTTCTTTCCCTGAACTTACAATAACAGGATACCCACCTGAAGACCTTCTTCTAAAACCAAGATTTATTGATGAAAACTTAAAAATGCTCTCAAAAGTTGAAAAAAAAGTTGGAGAAATTATTGCTGTAATTGGATTTGTAGATAGAAAAAATGGTAAATTATTCAATTCTGCTGCTATTATTTATAATGGTAAAATTTATGGAATATATCATAAGTTTCTTCTTCCAAATTACAGTGTATTTGACGAAAGAAGATATTTCACTCCAGGTAAAACTCCATTAACCTTTTCTTTTGACAATATCTGTTTTGGAGTAAATATATGTGAAGATATCTGGCACCAGAAAGGTCCTTATAAAAAACAATCAGAAAAAGGTGCCTCTTTTATAATAAGTATCAATGGCTCTCCATATCATTTCAAAAAATGGAAAGAAAGAGAAGAAATTGCTAAAAAGCAGTGTATTAAAAACAGAATAAAACTGATATATACAAACCTTGTTGGAGGACAGGATGAACTTGTGTTTGATGGACAGAGTTTTGTTATGGATGAAAATGGCAAAATAATTTCAAAAGCAAAATCATTTGAAGAAGGATTGTTTATTTTAGATATTGAAGTTGTTGAAAGCAATGGCAGAAATTCAATAAAAATCCCGAAAAAAATTAAAGATAAAAAGAAAAAGTTAAAGCCAGTTATTTCAAAAAATTCATCTGATGAAGAAGAAATTTATCTGGCTTTAAAAACAGGACTTTATGATTATGTAGTCAAAAACAATTTTAAAAAAGTTGTTATTGGTTTAAGTGGTGGTATAGATTCTTCTCTTGTTGCTACAATTGCTGTTGATACTCTCGGAAAAGAAAATGTTAAAGGTGTCTTTATGCCTTCGAGATACACTTCAAAAGAATCAGAAGAAGATGCAAAACAACTTGCAAAAAATCTTGGAATAGAACTTTTTATAATTCCAATTGATAGTATTTTCTCTTCATATCTTGAAACATTAAAACCTGTTTTTAAAAACTTACCTTCTGATATAACAGAGGAAAATATTCAGGCAAGAATAAGAGGAAATATCCTTATGGCTCTATCAAATAAATTTAAATATCTTGTTTTAACAACAGGAAATAAAAGTGAAATGAGTGTAGGATATGCAACTCTTTATGGAGATATGGCAGGTGGATTTGCTGTTATAAAAGATGTTTATAAGACACTTGTATATAAACTTGCAAAATATAGAAATTCTGTAAGTAAAGTTATTCCTGAAAGAGTTATTATTAAACCACCAACTGCTGAATTGAAACCAGGACAGAAAGACCAGGATACTTTACCACCTTATGAACTTCTTGATAAAATCCTGAAAGAATACATTGAAAATGATAAGACATACAGAGAAATAGTTGGAATGGGATTTGACGAGGAAGTAGTTAAAAAAGTTGTATCAATGGTTGATAGAAATGAATATAAAAGAAGACAGTCCCC
>CAZRDZ010000148.1:0-2527 GCA_964599135.1 uncultured bacterium | reverse complement strand
CGGAGGGGGTGGGATTCGAACCCACGATCCCCTCACCGGGGATACACGCTTTCCAAGCGTGCGCACTCGTCCACTATGCGACCCCTCCAGAACTCTTTTTTTCTGGAGAGAAAATTTTCGCAGGAAATTCATATCCTGCTTTTAACCTTTTGTAAAATAACTTTTTTGCAACTCTGTTTAAATCATTATAAGTAATTTCTCCCCTTTCAACCATTTTAAGTTGTTCTTTTGCTTTTTCTCTCTTTTTTCTATGAATTTTTTTCATCTCTCTATCAAGTTTTCCCATTTCAAACTCCTTTTTTCTATAACATCTGGATTTTATAAAAAGATTATATTGGATAAACTTTTTCAGGTCAAGAGAACGAATATGGTATAATGTAAAAAATGAAAAGAGTTTTTTTAACTGGTTGTTGTGGATTTATTGGCTGGAAAGTTGCAGAAATCCTTTTAAAAAGGGGATATGATGTTTTTGGAGTTGATAATCTAAACAATTATTACGATGTGAGGTTAAAGGAATGGCGACTTGAAAGGTTGAGTAAAAGGAACATAAAATTTGAAAAAGCAGATATATCAAAGTCAGATATTAAAAAGTTAATAAAAAAATTTTCTCCCGATGTTATTATAAATCTTGCAGCAAGAGCAGGTGTGAGAAGTAGTATAGAAGAGCCATTTATTTATTTTAGAACAAATACTCTCGGAACATTAAATCTACTTGAAATATGTAAAGAATTGGGGATAAAAAAGTTTATTCTTGCTTCAACTTCTTCTCTTTATGCAGGACAGAAAACCCCATTTTCAGAAAAACTTGCTGTGAATACTCCAATTTCTCCCTATGCAGCAAGTAAAAAGGGTGCAGAGGTTACCTGTTATACTTATCATTATCTTTACGGAATAGATACTATAATTTTCAGATATTTCACTGTTTATGGACCTTGTGGAAGACCTGATATGAGTGTTTTTAAGTTTATAAAACTTATTGATGAAGAAAAGGAAATTACTGTTTATGGAAATGGAAATCAAAGTAGAGATTTCACCTATGTTGATGATATAGCAAAAGGGACAATTAAAGGAATTAAACTGGATGGGTTTGAAATTATAAATCTCGGGAATAATAGACCATATAAATTAAATGAAATGATTGGATTGATTGAGAAAAATCTCGGGAAAAAAGCAAAAATAAAATATGCTCCTTTCAATAAAGCAGATATAAAGAAAACATGGGCAGATATAAGAAAAGCAAAAAGATTACTTAAATGGGAACCTGAAATAGACCTCCCCGAAGGTATAAGGAAAACAGTTTTGTGGCATAAGAAGAATAGAAGTTTTCTGAAAGAAATAAAGTTAAACCCTTAATGTGAAAATCTCTCAGGAATACCAAATACATAAGGTTTTTTTGAATGAGGATTTTTATAAACAAGAACTTTTGTCTGATAAACCTTTTCAATATTCTGATAGGTTAAAACTTCTTCCACTTTCCCTTCTTTAAAAATTTCTCCATTTTTCAAAAGGATAAGATAATCACAGTATTCAGAAGCAAGATTTAAATCGTGAAGGATTGAAATTATAGTAAGTCCATCTTTATTCAACTTCTGGAGTATATCCATTATTTTAAACTGGTGTCCTATATCAAGATGAGAGGTTGGTTCATCAAGTAATAAAAGAGAAGGTTGTTGAACAAGTGCTTGAGCCAGGTATGTTCTCTGTTTTTCTCCATCAGAAAGTTCCCATATCTTTCTTCTTTTCAATTTTTCCAGTTCAAGTAATTTTATTGTTTCCTTGAATATTTTGAAGTCATCTTTGCTTAATCTTCCAAATCTTCCAGTATAGGCAAATCTTCCCATTATGATAAATTCTTCAACTGTATATGAAAAATGAATATCAAAAACAGAAGGCAAATATGCTACTTTTTTTGCCAACTTTAAAGATGAAATTCTGTAAATATTTTCTCCTTCAAGTAAAATTTCTCCCTTTTTTGGTTTCAATATTCCTGCAACTGTTTTTAAAAGTGTTGTTTTTCCTGCTCCATTTGGTCCTATAATTCCTGCAAATACCCCCTTTTCAATTTTCAAAGAAATATTTTTTATTATTTCTTTCTCTCCATAATTCACAAAAAGATTCTTTATTTCAAGCATTACCATAACTCCTGATATTTACTTTTCACCAGAAGAAAAAGGAAAAACACTCCACCAAAAAAGCCAGTTATAACTCCAACAGGTATTTCAAGTGGTTTTATAATTGTTCTTGAAATTGCATCAGCAATTATAAGAAATCCACTTCCAATTATGAAACTCACTGGTAAAACTTTTCTGTTTGATGAGCCAAAAATAAATCTTGAAATATGGGGAATTATAAGTCCGACAAAACCAATTATTCCTGCAAGAGATACACAAAATCCAGTGATTAAAGCACACAGAAAAAAGAATATCTTTTTTTCCTTTTCAACATCAATTCCTGTTGTTGCGGCTTTTTCTTCTCCTATACTCAAAATGTCAAGAACTCTTGAAGAAAAAATAAGGTAAAGAGAAGA
>CAZRDZ010000147.1:0-2590 GCA_964599135.1 uncultured bacterium | reverse complement strand
TTTTCTTTGTATAAGAAAATTTTAGGGTTTATTCCCTCCTGTTGTGAACAGATTTGCTAAAGGAAGGTAAAACTTAAAATAAGGAAAAGTAAGAGTTAAATGGAATATGTTAAAGTTGTCTCAAATAAGAAAATTCACGGGTGGTATCCCGGGAAAAGAGAATGCACTTCTGAAAGAGTTCTTTTAAATCCCTATCTCGGTTGTGAAATCGGCTGTTTTTTCTGTTATACTCTTGGCTATCCTGGTAAATTCCAGATTGCAAAGAAAGAAAATAAAATTTTTGTTTATACAAATTTTGTTGAAAATTTGAAAAAACAGATAGATAGATTGAATTTTATATCTACCTGCTACCTTTCTCCTGTTTCAGACCCGCTGCAACCAGCAGAGAAAATTTTTAAAATAACAGAAAAAACAGTTGAATTTCTTTTATCAAAAAATATCCCTTTTAACATAACAACAAAAGAAAGAATACCTGAAAATTTTATTGAAATTATGAAAGAGCATCCACATTGTTATGGACAGGTATCTATTTTAACAATTAATGAGGGTTTAAGGAAAAAACTTATGAGGAAAGGAGCAGAAACAGAAGAACTTTTTAGAAATATTGAGAGATTATCAAAAAATAAAATTTTCTCAATTTGTAGAATTGACCCGATTATTCCTTTTATAAATGATGATGAAAAAGATATTGAAGAGATAATTAAAAGAGGAGTAGATAATGGAGTTAGACACATAATTTCAAGTGTTATGGATATACATATTTCTGTAAAGGAAGAAATATTTACAGAAATTGAGAAAAGATTTGGATTATCAAAAAGAAAAAAAATTGAAAATCTATACAAAGAAAAAATTGGTTCATATTTACATACTGAAATTTCTTACAGAAGAAGAATTTTTACAATTTTAAGAAATTTATGTGATAAATATAAAATCACTTTTGCTCTATGTATGGAATTTGAAAGAAGAAATGGAAAGATTTATGGTCTTAATAGAGAGTTTGCCAGTTCTATTAATTGTGAAGGGATAAATATTCCTGTTTATAAAAGAAATGGAGAGAAATTTTATCCTTCTGCTTCCTGTGATGGAAACTGCCTTAACTGTAAAAAACCTTTATGTGGTATTGATGAACTCGCTCAAGGAAAGGTAAAAAATAACAATTATAAAGGTTTTACTTATTATGACTATTTGAAATGGAGCAGAAAAGAAATGGAGTTATTTAAATGAAATTTATACTTGCTTCAAAATCACCCAGAAGAAAAGAATTACTTAAAAGAGTAATTGATGATTTTGAAATTGTCTATCCTGATATAGATGAGAAAAAAATAGAGGAAGAAGACCCTGTTGATTTTGCGGTAAAGGCAGCAGAATTGAAAGCAAAAAATGTTGGTGAGAAATATCCTGATTGTGCTGTAATTGCCGCTGATACAGTTGTTTCTCATCAGGGGGAAATTATCGGAAAACCTGTAAATTACAAAGAGGCATTTGAAATTTTAAAATCCCTTTCTGGAACAGAACATAAAGTAATAACAGGGATTGCTATTTATAAAAAAGATGAAAATAAACTTTTAACAGGTTATGAGATAAGTTATGTTAAATTCAAAAATCTTACCGATGAAGAAATTAGAAAATATCTTGATGAAAATGAGTATCAGGATAAAGCAGGAGGATATGCTGTTCAGGAAATTGGAGATAAGTTTGTTGAGAAGATAAAAGGAAGTTATGAAAATGTTGTTGGATTGCCTGTTAAAAGGTTAAAGAGAATGATTGAAGAATTTAAAATTCCAGAGATTGAAGTTGAGGTGGAAGATATTGCTTTCCCAAATAATTTTGCTGTTGGTAAAAAAGAAAATTTTGTTATCTTTATTCCCGGAGCAACTTATAAAGACAGAGTTAAAGTAAGAATAAAAAGAGGAAAGAGAAATTTCTCATACGGGGAAGTGGTTGAAATTTTAAAACCATCTCCTTTCAGGACAAATCCGGTTTGTCCTCATTTTGGAAAATGTGGAGGATGTTGTTTCCAGAATTTAAAGTATGAAAAACAGTTAGAATTGAAATTCAACTATATTGTGAAAACACTGGAGAAAATAGGTGAAATAGATATAAAAAAAGTTGATATTCAACCAATTATACCTTCTCCTGATATTTATTATTACAGAAACAAAATGGAATTTGCTTTTGGAGGGAAAGAAGAGATTTATACTGGTTTAAGAGAAAGGAATTCACCATTTGAAAAATACAGGTGGAATGTTGTTCCTGTTGAAAAATGTTTAATTTTCAGCCCTCTTTATGAGAAAATATCACCTTTAATAATTGAATTTGCTAAAAAAACCTCTCTTCCCTCTTATGACCCATATACAAAAAAAGGTTATTTCAGACATCTTATTTTAAGAGAAGGAAAGAATACAAAAGAAGCGATGGCAATTCTTGTTACAAAAAGCGGAAAAGACCTTGATTTTACATCTTTAATTGAAAAGATTAATGATGTTGCTCCTGAAATTAAGAGTTTTTACTGGGTTGAAAATGACCAGTTGTCAGATGTTGTCTCTTTTGAAAGAAAACACCATATTTTTGGAAAATCATCAATTGAAGA
>CAZRDZ010000146.1:0-2627 GCA_964599135.1 uncultured bacterium | reverse complement strand
AGAGAACTTCTGAATCTGGAGGGATAAAATGGAAAAACTTGCTCTTTTAGGAGGAGAAAGAGCAGTTAAAGGAGAGAATTTAGAACTTTTTAAATGGCCAATAGTTAATGAGGAAATGGAAAAGAAAGTTCTTGATGTTTTAAGAAAAGGGAATATGTCAGGGACAGATATTACAAAGGAATTTGAGAAACAATTTGCTGATTGGTATGGTGTAAAATATGCTCTTGGAACAAACAATGGAACTTCTGCATTACACTGTGCTTTTTATGGGATTGGAATTGGTCCTGGTGATGAGGTTATATGTCCATCTATAACTTACTGGGCTTCCTGTATGCCTGTTTTGTCTCTTGGTGGAACAGTTGTTTTTGCAGATGTTGATTTTAATTCATTATGTATTGACCCTGATGATATAGAAAGGAAGATTGGAGAAAATACAAAAGCGATAATTGTTGTCCATTACTGTGGTTATCCAGCAGATATGGATAAAATTATGAAAGTAGCAGAAAAGTATAAGTTAAAAGTTGTTGAGGATTGTTCCCATTCTCACGGCACTTTATATAAAGGAAAGTTAACAGGGACTTTTGGGGATGTTTCTGCTTTTTCACTGATGAGTGGGAAATCATTTGCAATTGGTGAGGGTGGAATTATGTTAACAAATGATAAAGAAATTTATGAAAGAGCAATAACTTTTGGTCATTATCAAAGACATAATGAATTAACAATTGACTATTTAAAAAAGGGAGCAGGGCTTCCATGGGGTGGTTATAAATACAGAATGCATCAGATGTCTTCTGCTGTTGGTCTTGTCCAGATAAAAAAGTATAAAAAAGAGATGGAAGAAATTGATAGAGCAATGAATTATTTCTGGGATTTATTAAAAGGTCTACCTGGAATAAAGCCACACAGACCACCTGAAAATTCTTCTCTTACAATGGGTGGCTGGTATAATCCTCTCGGGAAATATAATTCAGAAGAACTGGGTGGACTTTCAATTACAAAGTTTTGTGAAGCGTTAAGAGCAGAAGGAGTTGACTCTTTTCCTGGTTGTAACAGGCCTCTTCATCTTCATCCAGTTTTTAAAAGTATTGATGTTTATGGTGAAGGAAAACCAACAAATATTGCAAGAGCAAAAAGAGATGTAAGAGAACTGTTTAAGTCACTTCCTGTTTCTGAGAGTATACCAAAAAGGGTCTTTTCTGTTCCCTGGTTTAAGAAATTTATCCCTGAAAAAATTGAACAGTATGCATATGGAGTCAGGAAAGTTGTAGAAAACTATGAAGAATTGCTGAAATATGATGAAGGGGACCCTGAAGAAATTGGTGGCTGGAGTTTATCATTCAGTAGATAATAACATTTCAAATTAAATCCAAATGTGTTAAAATAATAAAAAGATGGAGGTAAATATGAGTAAATTAAAAGGGAATATGTTAATAGCACAAAGTGGTGGTCCAACAGTTGTTATTAACCAGAGTTTAGTGGGAGCAATTATAGAAGCGAGGAAACATAAAGAGATAAAATCAATTTATGGTGCTTTACACGGTGTTAAGGGAATACTTGAAGAGGACTTTATTGACCTTAAAAAAGAAAGCACTTCAAACCTGAAGAAAGTTGCTTTTACTCCCTGTGCTGCTCTTGGTAGTGTAAGAAAAAAACCAGATGAAGAAGAATGTGAGAAAATATTCAAAATAATGCAGAAATATGATGTAAGATACTTCTTTTATATAGGAGGAAATGATTCAGCAGAAACAGCCCATATATTGAATGAAAATGCTAAAAAGGTTGGTTATGAATTCAGGTGTTTCCATATTCCTAAAACAATTGATAATGATTTGAGAGAAAGTGATCACACTCCTGGATATGGTTCTGCTGCAAAATTTGTTGCTATGGCTGTTATGGGAGATAATCTTGATAACAGGTCTCTACCAGGAATTAAAATAGATGTTATTATGGGGAGACATGCTGGTTTCCTTGTTGCCGCAACTTCTCTTGCTAAAATTTATGAAGATGATGGTCCACATTTGATTTATTTCCCTGAAAAACCGTTTATAATGGATAAATTTCTTTCTGATGTTGATAAAATTTATAAGAAATATGGGAGGTGTCTTATAACTGTTTCTGAAGGTATTTCAGATGAAAAAGGGCAACCAATTGCAGCAAAATTCACTCAAGAAATAGATGCTCATGGGAATGTTCAGTTAAGTGGAACAGGTGCTCTTGGTGATTTACTTGCCAGTATTGTGAAAAAAGAGTTGAAACCAGGAAGAGTTAGAGCAGATACTTTTGGATATTTACAGAGGTCTTTTCCTGCAATTTACTCTGATGTGGATGCAAAAGAGGCATATGAAGTTGGAGAATTTGCAGTTAAAATGGCAGTTTCAGGTGATATTGATGGTTCTGTTTCAATTAAAAGAAAAAATTCTAAAAAATATAGTGTTTATTATGAAGTTGTCCCTCTTTCAAAAGTTGCAAAAGAAACAAGAAGTATGCCATCAAAGTTTATTAACAGAGAAGGGAATTTTGTTACAGGTGCTTTTATTAAATATGCAAAACCTCTTATAGGAAAACTACCAGAAATAGGAAAACTGAAAAAAGTAAAAGTTTCTAAAAAGTAAGGTGGAATTTATTTA
>CAZRDZ010000145.1:0-2717 GCA_964599135.1 uncultured bacterium | reverse complement strand
AATTTTGAATACTAGAAAATATATATTCTATCACCGAAAACTTTATATAGTTTAAATACATATATTTTAATGCTTTTTCTTAACTGAAAGGTGGTATAATATGTTTAAAAAAAAGAAAGAATCCGGTTTAAGATGCCCAGAATGCGGGTCAACAGAAATATTAGTGGATAGTGGAAAGGGAGAAAAAATATGCTCAAAATGCGGTTTAATCCTGAATGAAAGTATGATTGACACACAACAGGATTGGAGAGCCTTTGACAGCGAAGAATTGGAAAAGACGGCGAGAACAGGTGCTCCATTAACCAGGATAAGACATGATAAGGGAGTTGGAACAGAAATAGGAAAAAGTAAAGCAGAATTGTTTAAAGTTTCTGCTGGAAAGAGAGGTCAATATTTCAGAATAAAGAACTGGCAAAAAAGACTTGTAAGTGGCAAAGATAGAAACTATGGTTATGCCCTGTCAGAACTGGAAAGAATTTCATCTGCTTTGAGTTTGCCAAAAAATTTGCAGGAAGAGATTGCTTCAATGTATGAAAAAGCTTTAGAAGAAGGTTTGGTAAAAGGAAGAAGTATAGAAGCCGTTATAGGTTCTCTTGTATATGCTTTATCAAGAGAATATGGATCTCCGAGATTGATGTCAGAAATTTGCGAGGTTTCAGGAGTTGACAAGAGAGATCTGGGAAGAACTTACAGATACGTCGCAAGAAAACTAAATTTGAGAGTCATACCGGCAAAAGCAATTGATTATGTACCCAGATGTGCAACAATTCTTGGATTGGGAGACAAAACCCAGATTAAAGCAAAACAGTATCTGAAAAAAATAAAAAGCGAAGAAGACGTTTCCGGAAAAGGCCCTATTGGACTGGCTGCAGCAACACTATATATTGCGGCAATAATGAACGGTGAAATCATTTCACAGAGAAAAATTGCGGAGGCAATAGGTGTAACAGAAGTTACAATAAGAAACAGATGCAAAGATATTGCCAAAAGTTTAAATATAGAAGATAAAGTTGAGCGGAAGATAAAAGAGTTGGAAGAATTGCAGAAAGAATAAAATTTTAAGATATTTTTTGTTTTTTTTATTATATTTTATATATAATTACTATATTTATTATGAGAAAAAAAATTACTCTATTTCTAATTGTTTTTTCATCTTTTTATCTAATTTCGACAGTTTTTGCGATCGAGGAAATAAATATTGAACCTGGTAGTTTGAAGCAAACAACTTTCGAAATAAGAAATAACAATCCAATAAGTTTGAGATATACCATTTATTCTGCAGGTTGGAATCCATGGATCCTGTTCTCTTATTCACAGATTTTGCTTAAACCCGGAGAAAGCAAAAATGTAACTGTGTTTCTGGTTCCAAATAGATATGCAGAAGGAGTTTATGAAATATTTCTCATTGCTGAGTCCAGAGTTGACAGACAGATAAAAAAATTAAAAGTAACGATCTCGAAAGGAACCGAAAAAAACGCTCCGGAAATTAAGGAATTTTTCTTTGATGGAAAAAAATTAAATTTAATTATAAATTCTGAAGAAGAATTTGATCTGGAAATTTCAATATACCGGGATGCCATGCCTTTATTTAAGATAAAGAAAAAAATTGAAAAAGGAGAAAATATAATCAATAATACTTTTAATTTTAGCACTGGATTATATCAAGCCAGCTTGGATTTTTACAAAAATGGAAAATTGCTTTATAGTTTTAGTAAATCCTGTTCGGTAAGTGGGATCACTAAAAATAAAATTATTGAAAAAAAAGAAAAATGGAATTATTTTATTTTATCCGGCACTAAAATAATTTTTGAAAATAAAGGAGAAAAAGCAGAAAAGAAAATATATACTCTTTACGTTGATAAATCTGTTGACTCGTTTTTCAGTTCGAAAGATTATAAGGAAAAAATAGATGAAGGAAACAGGTATAAATACCTGTGGGAATTTGTTTTATTGCCAAATCAAAAATATGTTATAATTTATTCTTATAATTATTCTGTTATTTTTATACTTTCATTGGCTTTGATCTTCTTCGCTTTCTTGTTTTATTCTTCAAATAAAAAAGAGATAAAAGTAAAAAAATATATTGCAAATAACGTCTGGAAAATAAAAGAAGGAAAAGAAATAAAGATTTGTTTGGAAGTAATAAATAAAACAAAGCAAGAAATAAATGGCATCGTACTGGAAGATTTTGTTCAACCAATCTTTAAACTAAAAAATGAATTTGAAGGAGTTAAGCCGGATAAAATTTTGAAGATCAAATCCGAGGAGAAATTGGTCTGGGAAATTCCGAGAATGGAACCAAAAGAGACGCGGATTTTTATATATAAGATTGTTCCAAAAGTGGGTTTAAATGAAAAATATTCCTTCTCTTTAGCCAAAGCAAAATACAAAAAAGACCAGATAACGAAAGTGGTTTTCTCAAACTTATTGACAACCAGAGATTAATTGATCTTTTTTAAATGTTCCGAAGTTGTAATTATCTGTTTTTGACTATTCCCAAATTTAAGACCAATTATATACGCTTTTCCCCTTTTCCCCTTAACTTCTCCGATTAATCCGTGATATCTCGGATGAGGATAATTCTGAGAACTTGAATCGATTTTTATCACAACTTTTTCCCCAATTTCAAAATTTCTTAAATACTTAGTTATACCTTCCTTTCTTTTATCTTTTTTTAATTTATGTCTTGCTTTCCTGAGTTTTCCATGACTGAACTT
>CAZRDZ010000144.1:0-2721 GCA_964599135.1 uncultured bacterium | reverse complement strand
AGGAAGAGATGAGTTTTTCAATAACATTGCTCCTGTGGGGAAAGAAAGACAGGAAAGAAACATTGCAAGAAATCTCATATTTAAAAAAATCATATATTCTCCATCATAGGTAATAAACGGGTCTCTGAAAATCAACCTTAGTATCACAAGTAAATACAAAAGCAGCCCTCCTGTTCTGATGGTTATCCTTTTAAATAATATTCCTGCAAAAATAAGTATAACTGCTTCATACGCCCAGGATAGAGTAATCCAGTAATTTTTGACAGCAAGAGGAATGGGTAAAGTTAAAAGTCCAATAGATGTTCCCGAAAGTGCATAGTAAAGGAGGATGTCCTTGCTATTTAATTTTCTGACAAAGAAGGCAAGTATAAAATGATATATACTCATAAATAAAGGAATTAAAGGGAGAAGGTTTTTCATCCCTTCTGTAATGAATAAATGATAAAAAATAAAAAAGAAAAAGGCAGGATTTATAATTGCAAGAATAACATCTTCTTCATTTGATTTTTCTTTCCTTCGTAAACTGTAAAAGGTAGCAATAAACGAGAAAACAATAAAGTAAATAATAGAGAAAGATAAAGCAAGTTTAAAATCAGAATGCCTATATTCTTCAAGAAACCAGCCACCAAGATATATAAGGGTAAATATAAAAGAAGTAAATGAAAGTGCTCTCCATTTTTTAAAAAGTGAAATATAAACAACCCCTAAATTTATAATCAGAAGGTAAGAGAAAAGTTTGGGTTCATAGTAAATCTGGACAGATGGGTCTGCAAGAAGCAATGGTGTTGCAAAAGCACCTAATAAACTCAAAAATCCCACAGAGAATGAGTTTCTTTTAACTGAATAACTCATCCCGGAGATTGTAATGGCAAAGAAAAGGATAAAAGAGACCCGGGAGTTAAAAATTTTATAAAAACGGAAAGCAGTGAATACAGTAAGATAAAAAAGAATTAAACCAAGAGAAAAAAACCCCCAGGAAAGAGCATAGTATTTTCTTTTGTAAAAATGATGACTTAACCCGGCAAAAATAAAGCCAGCAAGAAAACCAAGAAAAATTCTAACATTTTCATTGAGCCATCCCTGAGAAAAAGCATATTTCAAAAATGTTGCAAAACCTGCTGCAAAGACAAATATTCCTATCCAGACAAGATATCTCTCTCCAATAACTTTTTCAATTTCAAGTATTTTTTTCTCTTCTTCTGCTTTTTCCTCCAGAGGGGGTTTATATGATATTTTTGCTTCTGATACCTCTTCTTTCTCTGAGGAGACCACTTTTTCAGGTGGTTTTTCAACAATCTGTTTTTCTACTTCCTTTTCAGGGGTTTTGGAGGGAAAGTATTTTTCTCTTTTAAGTTTTGTTATTTCTTTTTCCAGATTATTGACTTTACGGAAGAGAATGAAAGAACAAATAATCAGAATAAATATAACAAACCCCATCTTCCTCCCTTATTATTGATTTTTTTCTGTTTCAGATGGTAGATTTTTAAAATGAGCAAGGGACTTAAAATCATTTTCAAATTTATCAAGATAATCTTTTGCTTCCTGGAAGTTCGTATTGGCATATTTCAGTTGTCTTGATGCTTTTTCAAAATATTCTCTTAAATTATCAAGTGTCTTCACCATCCCTTCAACACTTTTTAAAATATATGAAGCATTTCTCTCAATTGTTTTCCCTTTAAGGCCAAGAAGAACCATTCTTAAATATGCAAATAAACTTTGAGGGGAAACAGGCAAAACCCTTTTTGTGCTCCATGCATAATTGAACAAAGAGGTGTTTTTGTCTTCACATATAAGTAAACTATAAAAAATTGGTTCACTTGGAATATACATAAAGGCAAAATCAAAAGTCCCTTTTTCTGGTTGAATGTATTTAGAAACATTATTGACATGCTCTTTTACGCTTTTTATAAATTCACTTTTTGCTCTTTCGTAGTTATCTTCATCTGCATTTACCATTTTTCTGTATGCATCAAGAGGGAATTTAGCATCAATAGGTATTATTTTCTCATCAATTTTTATAATTGCATCTACTCTGTCAGATGAAGAAAGAGAGTATTGAGTCCTGTATATTTCTTTTGGTAAATTTTCTCTCAACATATTTTCAAGAAAGAGTTCTCCTGTCTGTCCCTGTAATTTTGGAGTTGTTAGTGCTTCTTTTATACTCTCTCCAATTTTTTGAACTTCATCAGTTGATTTTTTTAGTTCTCCGAGTTGTAAATTTAATCGGTTCATAAGACCTGTAGTATCTGCAAGTCGTTTATCTATCTGGGTAAGTTTTCCATCAATGTTTTTTGTTAATTGAGAGGTTGAAGAATCAACTGTTGAAAGTAAATTTTTAACTGTATCAGTCAGAGTGGTGTGGAGTTGTTGTCTTAAATTATCCATCTTTTTCTGCATATTTGAGTCAGTTGTTGATAAAGTTGATATTGTTTTTGAAATCTGGTCAAAGACAACAGATTCTGTTTTTCTTAAAGTATCAGCAACTTCTTTATTTATCTGGTTTCTAACATTTAAAATATTTTCAGAAAATTCCTTTGAGACCTGAAACAGTTTTTCTTTTAACTCATCCTGCTTCTCAAGAATTTCTCTGTCAGGTTCTTTTTTTTCTTCTTTCTTTAATAGTTTTAGAAGTATAATAATAAGAAGGAGAACAATCAGGATTAAGATATAGTTGCTCATAAAATTATAATACCATTTCTGTGAAGGAAAATAAATAAAAAG
>CAZRDZ010000143.1:0-2738 GCA_964599135.1 uncultured bacterium | reverse complement strand
AAAAAAGAGGACAAACAGGAACTTCCCTTTCCATACCAAATTTTAAAATTTCATACTCACCAAAACTTTTTATATAAACAACAATATTCCCCTCATCTTTTATTATTCTTGCCTGACAGGAAAGTCGTTCGTTGTTTGAGAGTTTGAATTTTTTTTCAATATTATTTAAAGGAGAAAGATTTTCTATTCCTTTTTCAATTCTAACCACACATTTCCCACAGGTTCCCTTTCCACCACATTCAGCATTTATTTTTATATTATTTCTTTGAGCAATATCAAGAATAGTTAAACCTGGATGAATTTTAAATCCATCTTTTCCTTTCTTAAATTGTGGAAAGTAAATTCTACTCAATTTTCCCCCTTTTCTTCCTTTTAATATATGATATAAAAATTAAATGTCAAATTATTTTCCCATTATGCTTTTAATAAGGAGGGCAGAAATTAAAATTAAAACAAAACCAAACATTCTTTTTAATAATTTTGATTTTACCTTTTTTACCATAAATCTTGAACCTAACTGACTTCCTGCAATAACTGAAACAACTGTAAGAATTGTTATTTTAAATTCAAGGTCTGATTTGAAAATATGTGAAATAAAGCCAGTAAGAGAAGAAAAAGTTGCAATAAAAGAAGAAGTTCCAACACATATTTTTGGTTCAAGTCCCATCATTAAAAGAGAAGGGACAATGAAAGAACCGCCTCCTCTTCCAATAAGTCCAACAAGAAAACCTAAAATTCCACCTATACAAAATCCTGCTATAAGTTTCCCTTTTTTTGATTTAATTTTTCCTTTTGGTTTATATCCTGAAATCGCAAGAATTCCAGCAAAAAATGTAAAAATTGAAAAAAGGATAATTATTGGTTCTGGAGAAAGGTTAAAATTTAAAATTGCTCCAAGTGGAGCAAAAATAATCATTGCCAGAGCAAATGGTAAAGCAATATTAAAATCAACAAGTTTATTTCTCACATAAGTGGAAAAGGCAGAAAGTTGAACAGAGAAATTTAAAAGAAGTCCAAGAGGTATTGCCTGATATTTAAAATCCATTCCAAGCCAGTACAAAATGGGAATGTAAATCTGTCCTCCTCCCATTCCCAGCATTGAAAAAACAAACGAAAGAAAAAAGAAAATAATTGGTGTAAATATCATTTTATAAGTTTAAAAATAATTTTAACTGCTATTAAATAAAGTATAATACCTATTATAATTTTTACCTGCCTTCTGTTCAATTTTTCTTTCATTAGATATGCACCGAGTAAAGCACCTGAAATAGAACCAATCGCACATAAAAACAGAAGTTTAATATTTACATTTCCAAGAGCAACATGTCCTAAAAAACCAGAAAAAGAGGAAAAAATCACAATAAAAGCAGTTGTCGCTGATGCTTTTTTGGGATTAAATCCGAGCCAAACAAGAACTGGAACTATAAAATTTCCACCTCCCACTCCTAAAAGACCACCAAGATATCCTGCTATTGCTCCAACACCTATTCCATATCCAACAAGTTTTTTTGAATTTTTCTCTACTTCTCTTTCTTTAACTCTGTAAAAAAGCATCATACTGCCAGCAAAAATCAAAAAACCAGCAAAGAGGTATAAAAGAAGATTCCCTGGAAGATGCTCTGCTGTTCTTGCGCCAAGAGGAGAAAGAACTGATGCGACAATTAAAATTGGCAAAGCAGTTTTAAAAACAATAAGTTTTTTTCTGGCAAAACTGATGGAAGCAAAAATCATCGCAATTGAATTTAGAAGTAAAGCAGTTGACATAGCAGTAAGAAGTGGAATTTTCAAAGCAAGAAAAATAGGAATAAGAATAAAGGCAGCTCCAACTCCTGCAATTGTTAAAATAGTTGTGAAAACAAAAGTAACAATACCAGCAATAATATATACAAACATAATTCACCTCCTAAAATTTAAAGTTAAGAACTGTCCTCAAGCAGTTTGTGCTCTCCCAATTTCCATTATTTTTCACATTTCATATCCAGCACAGGGGATACAAACTTTTTTACCATCTTTTACCCTCAATTTATTTTCTGCTACCATCTCACCACATATTTCACATCTTACAGCATTAAAAGAGGCATTGGGTACAGGAGGAAGATTGTAAGTAAATATTTCAGAAACTACCAGAAATTCCTCATCAGGGCGTGTTATAGTTTTTTTAAATGGTTCTAAAATGAATTCTGGATTAACTTCAGCAGGAGGAACTCCTTTTTTTCTTTCTGCCATAAATTTACTGGCAAACATTTTTTCTATCACCTCTGGTTTTACAGAAACTCTTACAGCCCTTCCATTTTCCTTTATAACAACCGTAGCAGCCCATTTACCATATTCAAGTTTTTCAATAAGACCTTTCCCATAAGTGCAACCTGTCGCAAATTGAACTCCATCAGTAAAACATCCTGCTGCGTGAAATGAGCCGGTTTCAACCAATACTATTTTTCCCATATTTAATTCTCTCTCAACTCCAAGTGCTTTCAATGCCATTCTTCCTACTCTAAATCCAAGTGGCATTGCTCCGCATAAATGTCCATGTATAATTAGTGCTGATTCAAGAACTTTATCCCAGTTATCTCCAAGACAACTTGCATAACTTGATATCTGGTTAAACAATTCAATCTTTTCTTTTTTCATTATGGACCTCCTTATAAAGATTTGTTTAAATTGTTTAAGTGACAGAAATTTGGATTATAAAAAGGCAGGCAAGTTATGTTCCATCCCACCAGCAATTACAACATTTT
>CAZRDZ010000142.1:0-2744 GCA_964599135.1 uncultured bacterium | reverse complement strand
TCTTGAGATATGGTAATGTCTATGGTCCCCGTCAAAATCCCTATGCAGAAGCAGGAGTAATTGCTATTTTTATAGGCAAGATTCTTAAAGGGACTAACTGTACAATTTATGGAAGTGGAAATCAAACAAGAGATTTTGTTTTTATTGATGATGTCGTAAAAGCAAATTTATTATGTTTTGAAAAAAATATCAGTGGTATTTTCAATGTTGGCACAGAGAAAGAAACCAGTGTAAATCAGATTTTGAATTATTTAAAAAAAATCAGTGGTAAAAATGTAAAAGTTGTTTATGCAGAAAAAAAAGAAGGGGATATAGAAAGAAGTTGTTTGTCAGTTAAAAAGATAAATAAAGAAATTGGGTGGAAACCAGAAGTAAACATTGAAAAGGGACTTGAAGAAACATACAGATGGTTTGAGAAATTTTTTAAACCAAAAAGGTCTGGTTAAAACAAAAATGAAAGTTTTAATAACTGGAGGAGCAGGTTTTATTGGTTCTCATCTTTGCGAAGAACTTCTTAAAAAAGGAGAGGAAGTTTTTGTTCTTGATGACCTTTCAACAGGTAGTTTGAAGAATGTAAAAAATTTTCTGAAGAATAAAAATTTTCATCTCTATATAGATACTGTGTTAAACATCTCTATCACAGAGGAACTTGTAAAAAAAAGTGATTTTGTTTTTCATCTTGCATCTGTGGTTGGTGTAAAAAGAGTTATGGAAAATCCAATTGATTCACTTCTTATCAATATTCTTGGAACTCACAATGTTCTGAAAAGTTGCGTTACTCATAAAAAGAGAGTTTTAATAACATCCACATCAGAAATTTATGGAAAAAATAAAAATGTTCCTTTCAATGAAGATGCTGATATTGTGATTGGTTCTACAAAAAAGAAAAGATGGAGTTATGCCTGCTCAAAAGCAATAGATGAATTTCTATCTTTTGCATATAAAGAAGAAAAAAACCTCCCTGTAATAATTGTAAGGTTATTTAATACTGTTGGACCGAGACAGACAGGCAGATACGGAATGGTAATTCCAAAGTTTGTAAAACAGGCATTGAATAATGAACCAATAACCGTATTCGGAACAGGAAACCAGACAAGATGTTTTATTCATGTAAAAGATGTTGTGGAAACATTATTAAAACTTATAGAAGAAGAAAACGCGTATGGAAATGTTTACAATATTGGAAGCACAGAAGAGATTAAAATAAGAGACCTTGCATTAAAAATTAAAAATATAACAGGAAGTAATTCAGAAATAAAATTTATAAATCCTGAAACTGTTTATTCTTCCGGTTTTGAAGATATGGAAAGAAGAATTCCTGATGTTTCAAAAATTAAAAATATTATTAATTTTGAATTGAAATATTCTCTAAATGATATAATTGAAGATGTTGTTAATTATTATAAAAATGAGCAATAACATTTTTCTAAAATTTGTTTCAGAATATGAAAAGAGTAAAAGAGATAAATTTAAGTAAGAAGAAAGAAAAAATAATTCTTCTCACTATTCTCCTTGCTGGACTACTCATAAGATTAATTTACCTTTATTTCTTTAAAGATACTGTCTTTTTAAATCCATATCTTATGGATAAGCATGACCAGAAAACATTCATACTCTGGGCTGAAAAAATCCTGAGACATCCTTTCTATGTTGATGGAAAAGTATTTTATATGGCTCCATTTTATCCATATTTTCTAACCTTTTTATATTTAATTACAGGTGGAAGCATAACAGGTATTCTTATATTTCACGCAATTATTGATACTGGCACCTGTTTTCTTCTTTATTTAACAGGAAAAAAATTATTCAATGAAAAGGTTGGGTTAATTTCTGCTTTTCTTGCCTGTTTTTACAAAACATATATTGTTTATTCAATTTCAATTTTAAGTGATAGTATAATACTTTTTCTTTATGTTTTCTTCTTTTATTTACTTCTTCTATCCCTTGAGAGACCCAACTTTAAGTGGTGGATTATCACAGGAATTATTCTCGGATTTTCTGCTCTTGCAAAACCAACAATTGCTATTTATCTCCCATTTTTACTCTATGGCCTTTTTTACTGGAAAGAAAAAAAATTTCTGCCTTTTAACATTTCACATAGTAAACAGGCATTTTTAACTTTTTCTCTTTTGATTTTTGTTTCCGGGCTTACAATATTACCAGTAACTATAAGAAATTTCATAATTGAACATAAATTTGTTCCAATATGTTCTAATGGCCCTGCAAATTGGGCAATAGGAAATAGTTCTGATTCAATTGGATTATTTTTCTATCCTAAGGGAGAAATTTTATCTCCTTTTTCACTATCTTTCTGGAAGATGTTTCTACTGAAATTGAAGTTATTTTTTGTAAGTTATGAATGGCCTCAAAATATGAATGTTTATCTTACCGAAAAGGTTATACCTTTTTTGAAACTTGCTTTTGTGAAATTTGGGTTTGTTGTCCCGATAGGTGTTACTGGGTTTTTTCTGATGTTTAAAGATTTTAAAAAAAACTACTTTTTCATAACATATACTGTTTTCAATGTGCTCTGGGTTGTTCTCTTTTTTATCACTGATAGATATAGATTACCTGCTGTCGCCTGTTTTATTATTTCATCTTCTTATTTCGTTGTCTGGGTCTATAAAAAATTGATTAAAGATAAAACAATTATTTTTCCATTTTTATCAGCAGTTTTTATTTTCATTTTTGCTTACTTATTTGATATAACTCCTGGACCTTTAATCCCTGATGAAAGTAAGAAA
>CAZRDZ010000141.1:0-2757 GCA_964599135.1 uncultured bacterium | reverse complement strand
TCTTTTTTTATATCAGCAGGAGCAAGATTTATAACAATTTTTCTATTTGGAAATTCAAATCCAGAGTTTTTTATTGCTGGTTTTATTCTGTCTCTGCTTTCTTTGACTGCCTGGTCTGGAAGTCCAACAACTGAAATTCCAGGGATACCTTTCCCTACATCAACTTCAACTTCTACCGGCATCCCTACAATTCCCCATACAGTTATTGAATTGACTTTTGAGAGCATAAAAATAGTTTAACTTATATTTGAGATTTTTCAAGATAAGGCCAAACCCGGTTTGGACCGGCCAAACCGGGTTTGGGAAGAATTTTTATTTGATTTCTATTTTTATTTCTTTTTCTTTTTCTTCAGGTGCTTTGGGAAGGACAAGTTGAAGAACTCCATCCTTATAAGTTGCTTTTACTTTATCTTTATCAACACGAGCCGGAAGAGTGAAACTTCTGGAAAAACCACCACTTCTTATCTCTTTTCTGTAATAATTTTCTTTTTTAACTTCTTTTTCTTCTGATTTCTTTCCGGATATGGTAAGAGTATCATCAGAGAGAGAAACTGAAATATCTTCTTTCTTCACACCAGGGATTTCTGCTTTAACTATGATGTTGTTGCCCTCTTCATAAACATCAATGGATGGAGTTCTTTCACCTTCCCATAAATCAAAATCCCTGCTGAAAATTCTGTTTATTAATCTATCAAAATTATCTCTTACATCAAGTAATTCTTTGAAAGGGTCCCATTTTGTCAGTTTAACCATTTCACATCACCTCCTTTTCTTTTTTTCACTTTTTTAGATGCAGAAGAAAGAAGGCAGGTTTCATTTTTTAAATCTTATCCTGACTTCATAGTAAACTCTCTCACTGACACCTTTCGGGACTTTCTTTTTTCTATAAATACTTCTGCTTAAAGCAATTGTTTTTTCTATTGTTTCAAATAGAGAAAGACATCTTCTACACTCTTTTAAATGCTCTTCCATTATCTTTCTCAAAGATTCTTCTATTTCATTATCTATAAATTCAGAAATCAGTTTTTCAATATCTTCACATTTCATTTTTAATTCCCATGTTTTTTTATATATTCAGATATTTTTTCTCTTAAATACATTCTGCTTCTATGAACTCTCGTTTTTACTGCTGGAACTGATAGTGAAAGAATCCGGGCGACCTCTGCTAATGGTAATCCCTCAACATCATGTAAAATAAAGACCGACTTATATTTCGGTGGAAGTGAATCTATGGCTTTTTGTAATACTTCTTTTAACTCTGCACTTTTAAAATAAGAAGAGGGATTTTCAGACCAGTCAGAAATTTCTATTTTATATGATTTATCCCCAAATTTTTTTAGTTCATCAATTGATACTTTTTTATTTTTCTCTTTTCTCAATTTCATAAGAGCATTATTTGTTGCAATTCTATAAAGCCAGGTTGAAAAAGAAGACCTGCCTTCAAAACGGTCAAGGTTCTCATATGCTTTTATATATGTTTCCTGCATTAAATCAGCAGCATCTTCTTTATTTCCAAGTAATCTTAAACCAAGGTTATAAATGTTTGTCTGTGTTCTTTTCATAAGTTCCTCAAATGCTTTTGTATCTCCATTTTTTGCTCTTTCAACAAGTTGTTGTTCACTCATTTTCATCCTTTAAAATTTCCACTATTTTATTTCTGCTTCTTTCCCCTACTTTAATTTCCACATTGCTTTTAGGAACTTTGAAATATTCTGATAACAACTCAATCAATTTTTTATTTGCTTTTCCTTTTTCTGCTTTCTCTTTAACCCAGATAAAATAAATACCATCCCTTTCTTCAATTTTATTCTGTTTTGCAGACGGTTTTACCTTAACTTTAATTCTCATTTTATTATAATATCACAACTTTGCTGAATTTTTAAATGACTTACCTTGAAAAATAAAGGAGAAAATGGTAAAGTAGAGCCAACTAAATAAGGAGATTTAATGTTATTTCTCTTAAAGGGAATTTGTGCAGGAGGTATTGCTGGTTTTTTTTCTGGATTGCTTGGTATAGGGAGTGGTTCAATAATCGTTCCTTTTCTTTATCTTCTTTTTTCTCTACCAATAAAAATTGCTATCGGGACAAGTTTGTTTGTAATTTTTTTTTCATCAATGTTTGGCTTTTTAATTCATCTGAAAGAGAAAAATTTTGACATTAAACTGGCTTTTCTCCTCACAATTGGTGGTGTGATTGGTGCTCAAACAGGTGCTAAATTGACAAAAGCACTTCCAGATACAATTGTTAAAATTGTTTTTATAGTTATTATTGTTTTTCTGGGATTCCGACTTCTTATTTCAAAAGAAAGGAAATACCAAAATGATAAAAATGGGTATATTTTATCAATCTGGAAAACTTTTTTGATTGGATTTCTTGGTGGGGTTATTTCTGGGCTTTGTGGAGTTGGTGGAGCGATATTTCTTGTTCCTCTTGTTTATCTTATTTTGAAAGTTCCAATAAAGATATGTATAGGAACAAGTTTACTTGTTATTTTCTTTAATTCTCTTTCAGGCACAATTTCCTATGCAATTGGGGGATATGTAAATTATAAAATAGGGATTATTTTTGCTATTGGGGCGATTATTTTTGCTCCAATCGGTGCCAAGATTAGTGTGAAAACTCCAAGAGTTCTTTTAAGAAGAATTTTTGGTGGATTTCTTATATTAACTCCACTTCTTTTATTTTTCAGAAAATGAAGCAGATAGGAATTGATGAAAATGGTTTTGGTTCTTTAACAGGTCCTCTTGTTATAACCG
>CAZRDZ010000140.1:0-2783 GCA_964599135.1 uncultured bacterium | reverse complement strand
GGAATTGTTGAACTGGCAAAATTCTTATCTGAAAACGGAGTTGAAATATTATCAACTGGTGGAACTGCAAAACTTTTAAGAGAAAATGGAATTAATGTAGTTGATGTGAGTGAATTTACTGGCTTTCCAGAAATTCTTGATGGGAGAGTAAAGACACTTCATCCTAAAATTTACGGTGGAATTTTATCAATAAGAGATAATGAAAAACACACAAAGGAAATGGAAGAAAATAATCTTGTTCCAATAGACCTTGTTGTATGTAATCTATATCCTTTTGAACAGACACTGAAAAAAGGAGCAAGTGATGAAGAGATAATTGAAAATATTGATATTGGCGGACCAACAATGATAAGAGCAGCAAGTAAAAATTATAAATATGTTGTTGTGATTATAAAGCCAGAATTTTACCCTCTTTTAATTGAGGAGATGAAAAAAAATGATGGAAAGGTAAGTGAAGATTTTTCCTTCAAATGTGCAGCAGAAGTTTTTAAGTTTACCTCAAGATATGATTATATAATTTCTTCATATTTTGAAAGCAAAATTGAGAAAAAACAACTTCCTGATGAAATTGACATTCGTCTGATAAAAGTAAATGACTTAAGATATGGAGAAAACCCTCATCAACTTGCTTCATGGTACAGATTTATTGATAAGGAATTTGAAAGAAAACAATATCAGGGAAAAGAACTTTCTTTCAACAATTTACTTGATATGGAAAGCACATATCTTCTTGTAAACCAGTTTTCTTCCCCTGCCTGTGTTATTACAAAACATACAAATCCCTGTGGAGTTGCTACTGGTGAAAATTTACTTATTGCCTATGAAAAAGCATTACAGACAGACCCTTTAAGTGCTTTTGGTGGAATAATTGGGTTTAATGGAAAAGTTGGTAAAGAAGTAGCAGAAAAAATAATTGAAAGGTTTTTTGAAGTCGTAATTGCCCCTGATTATGATATGGAAGCACTTGATGTTTTTAAAAAGAAGGAAAATTTGAGAATTATAAAATCACCTGAAAGACCGGTCTATAAATATGATTTCAGAACTTTAAATGATGGATTTTTAATTCAAACACCTGATGAGAAAGATATTGAAAAATTTGAAGTTGTGACGGAGAAAAAACCAACAGAAGAAGAAGTGGCTGCACTTAAATTCGGATGGACTGTATGTAAATTTGTGAAATCAAATGCAATAGTTCTCGGCACGAAAAATCAAATACTGGGAATTGGAGCAGGACAGATGTCAAGATATGATGCTACAAGAGTTGCTGTTATGAAAATGAAAGATAATTTTAAAGAAGAAGTAAAACCACTTGTTATGGCTTCCGATGCTTTCTTCCCATTTCCTGACAGTATTGAATATGCAGTAAAAGAAGCAAAAATAAGTGCAGTAATCCAGCCAGGTGGTTCAATAAAAGATAAGGAAGTAATTGATACCTGTAATAAACTCGGAATTTCAATGGTCTTTACAGGAACCAGACACTTCAAACATTAATTTGCGAGGTCCGACCTCGAAAATGGAAAAATTTGAAACAGTTGTTATTGGAGCAGGACCTTCTGGATGTTTTTCTTCTATTTTTGCAAAAGAAAAAGGAAGAAAGGTTGCTTTAATTGAGAAAAACAAAATTATTGGTAAAAAAATTTTTTTGACAGGAAACGGAAGGTGTAATTTAACAAATTTGAATTCTCTTGATGACTTTATTAAAAACTACAGGAATGGAAAATTCTTAATAAATGCCTTTTCAAGATTTCTTAATACTGATCTTATTAATTTCTTTGAGGAGAACGGATTGAAACTTAAAGTTGAGAGAGGGAAAAGGGTTTATCCTCTATCTGATAATGCAGGAGATGTTGTAAAAACACTAAGGAAGATTATTGATAGACGAAATATAACCCTTTTTTTGAAAAGTCCGGTGAAAAATATTGAAAAAGAAAAGGAGTTTTTTTTAGTAGAAACAGACAAGCATAAGATTTTAACCGAAAAAGTCGTAATTGCAACTGGTGGTAAAAGTTTCCCTGACACTGGTTCTGATGGAGATGGTTACAAATGGGCAAAAAAGTTTGGTCATAAAATTTACGGTCCCTTCCCTGCCCTATGTGGTATTGAAATATTAGAAAAAGAAATTGTAAAACAATGGCAGGGAGTTACTCTTAAAAATGTAGAAATTAAAGCGTGTCTGAACAATAAAATTATTGGAGAAGAATTTGGAGAAGTTCTTTTTACCCATTATGGAATAAGTGGCCCTGCTGTTTTAAATTTAAGTGGAGATGTATCAGAAAACTCAAAAAAAGGAGAAATAACAGTTTCTATTAATTTTAAACCTGCTTTAAATTATGAAAAACTGAATAAAAGATTAGTCAGAGAATTTTCAGCAAATCCAAATAAAGAAATAAAAAATATATTTAAAAACCTTCTTCCAAAAAGAATAATAAACCAGTTTTTAAATTACTGTTCTATTTCTGGTGAAAAAAAAGCAAATCAGATAACAAAAAATGAAAGAAAAATTCTGGTTTCAAGATTGTTTTCATTTTCTTTAACAGTTGAAAAAGTTAGAAATTTTTTTGATAGTATGGTAACAAGAGGCGGGGTTTATGTAAATGAGATAAATCCTAAAACAATGGAATCAAAAATTGTGAAAAATTTATACTTTGCTGGAGAAATAATTGACTTTGATGGAAAAACAGGCGGGTACAACTTACAGGCATGCTTTTCAACTGGTTATATTGCCGGCATTTCTCAATAATTTTAATAAAGTTATAATAATTCATTCAGGAGGAGAAATGGAT
>CAZRDZ010000139.1:0-2784 GCA_964599135.1 uncultured bacterium | reverse complement strand
TGCTTCCATTAAACTTTCTGAATATGTTGGATGACAGTATAAAATTTTTTCAAGTTTTTCATAACTCATTTTATATTTCACTGCAAGTGTTGAGAAAGATATAAGTTCTGTGGCACTTTCTCCAATAATATGGGTTCCAATTACTTCTCCTGTATCAGAATTAACCACGACCTTTACAAATCCATCTGTTTTCTTATCAGCATAAGCCCTTCCAAGAGCAGTATATGGAAATTTTCCAATTTTTACATTTATTCCCATTTCCTTTGCCTGTTGCTCACTCAATCCACAAACACTTATTTGTGGGTCTGTAAAAATAACTTCTGGTATTGTTTCATATTCAAAATTTGTTTCTTTTCCTGATATATTTTCTGCTGCTATCTCCCCTTCTTTTGTAGCAACATAGGCAAGAGGAAATTTCCCATTTATATCACCTATAGCATAAATATTTTCAACATTTGTTTTCATTTTTCCATCTGTCTTTATCCAGTTTCTTTCTTTTAAAATTTCTTCCGGGATTTGTGGTAAATTCGGTTTTCTTCCAATAGCAACAATAATTCTTTCTTCTTTTATATCCTTTGAATTTTCTATTTTTTTGCCAAGATTTATTTTTATTCCTCTTTTTTCAAAGCAACTTTTAAGATATGATGTAATTTCTCTATCTTTTCCAAGAAGGAGTGTATCAACCATTTCATAAATTGTAACATTAACTCCAAACTTATTTAATATTGAAGCATACTCACAGCCAATAAAACCCCCTCCTATAATACCGATACTTTCCGGTAATTCTTTTAAATTCCATAATTGTTCACTGTTTATAACTCTTTCATCGCCTTTGAAAACATCTGGAACGAAAGGTAAACTTCCTGTTGCAATTACAATATTTTCTCCGTATATTTCTTCATTTTCCACTTTTATAAGATGATTATCTTTAACTTCTCCCTTCCCTTTAATTACTTTCACTCCGTATGATTTAAGAAGCATATTCACACCTGCTCTTAATCTAACAACAACATCTGTTAAAACTTCATTCAAAATATCCTGCCAGGAAAAAGATATTTCTTTTTTTAATGATTTGAATTTTGTTTTTTCAACTTCTTTTGATATAGTATAAAGGGACTTGGTTGGAATACACCCTCTATTAAGACATACACCTCCTATAGCCATTTCTTCAATTAAACACACATTTTTTCCATTTTGAGCACATCTTATTGCACAGGGGTATCCTGCAGGTCCTCCGCCAACTACTACAACATCAAATTTCTCCATTTTTCTTCCCTCTTTTTCCTGTTATAAATTCTGCTGCCTCCTTTAAATTTTTAAAAACATAATCTGGTTTTATTTCCCATTTATCAACTTCTTTTTTATTTTTTGTCTGTCCTGATAACACAAGTATTGTTTTTGTTCCAATTCTTTTTCCTGCTATTATATCTCTTTCTGAATCACCGATGAAAAATGTTTTTGAAAAATCAATATTACCAATTTCCTCTTTTGCCTTTAAAAAAAGCCCTATTTTCGGTTTTCTGCAATTACAATTTTCATCTTCTCTATGAGGACAGTAATAAACTTTATAAATTCCAGTTCCTTTTTTATTTAAAATTTTTTTCATATTTTCTGTAATTTTATCCAGTTCTTTTTTTGAAAAAATCCCTTTTCCAATACCTGATTGATTGGATATTATTACGATTTTATATCCACTGTCTGTTAGAATTTTCAGTCCTTCAATTGCTTCTGGAATAAATTTAAATTCTTCCCAATTTTTTATGAAATCATCCTGCTTAAAAATTGATATAACTCCGTCTCTATCAAGAAAAATAATTTTATTCATCTGGCTGTTATTTTAACTTAAATTGATATTTTTTCAAAATGAGAAGTTGGATTAAATAAAGGGGATTGTTTCATTAAATCCATACATTATATTCATATTCTGAACTGCCTGACCACTTGCTCCTTTAACAAGGTTATCAATTGCTGACATTACAACAATATAGTCATCAACAATTTTAAATCCAATATCACAGAAATTTGTATCTCTGACATCTTTTACTGATGGAGAAATGCCATATTCCATTATTCTGACAAATGGTTCATTTTTATAAAATTCATTGTAGAGTTCAACTATTTCATTTTTCTTTATTTCTTTTTTTGCTCTCAAATATACTGTTGATAAAATTCCCTGGTCATACGGAGCAAGGTGAGGGACAAAAAGAACTTTATGTTTTCTTTTGCCTTCATTACTTAAAATCTCTTCAATTTCTGGCTGGTGTCTGTGTTCTCCAATTTTGTATGCTTTTATGTTTTCATTACATTTTATAAATATGTTTGATTCAGAGGGTTTCTTACCTGCTCCAGTAACTCCGCTTACTGAACTTGCTATTATCTCTTCCTCTACAATACCATTTTTAACAAGTGGAGCAGTTGCAAGGATAACAGAGGTTGGATAACAACCTGGATTTCCAATTAATGAAGCATTTTTTATTTCTTCTCTATAAAGTTCAGGAAGACCATAAACTGCTTCTTTTATAAACTGCGGGCAGGAATGTTTTTTGTAATATTTTTCATAAATTTCAATATCTTTAAATCTGAAGTCAGCACTTAAGTCAATAACTTTCTTTCTTATGCTTCTTAATTGTGGAACATATTCCATTGAAACAGAGTGGGGCAGGGCGAGGAAAACAAGGTCGCAATTTTTTTTCACATATTCCCAGTCAACTTTATTTTTACATTCAAGGTTTATAACATCTTTTAATCTGGGAATTATTTTATCTATATTTTTACTATCTTCAT
>CAZRDZ010000138.1:0-2812 GCA_964599135.1 uncultured bacterium | reverse complement strand
TACAGAAAATTTAATTTTTCTTTTCCTGTAAATTTTCTCCATTTTTACAATTTCTTTCTCTGAAGCAATCCCGATTATACATCCAGAAGAGATTAATCCTCTTATATCAAGGTCAAAAATTTTACATAACTTCAAAGCAGGTGGATAAAAAGGAATTTTTTCAGGAGAAATATAAATTTTCCTCCCTGAAACTTTTGATAATTCATAAAGACCAGTTGAAATTCCTCCTTCTGTTGGGTCATGCATCAATTTTATTTTAAAGTTTCTCCATAGAAAAATACCTTCATCTAATATCCCAATCCCTGGTTTTCTTATTGAGTTTTTAACCTTTTTTAGATATTTTTCACTGAAAAATCTTTTTAAATATTCGTATTTTTCTCTAACAATTATAGATGCACCTTCAATTCCAACTTCTTTCACAATAAAGATCTTATCTCCTTTTTTTATCTTTTCTCTTCCCCTTTTCTTCACAGGAACTCCAAGCATAAAACCAGAACAGATTACTGATTTCACAGAAGAAGAAATTTCAGTGTGTCCACCAATCCATTTTATCCCGGATTTTTTACATTCATGAGATATCTGAAAAAAAACTTCTTCAATCTTCTGAAAAGAAACATTTTCAGGAAAAACAAGGGTTGAAAGGAAGTATTCTGGTTTTGCTCCTGAAACAGAAATATCATTTGCATTTATATTTATAAGATAAAATCCAATATCTTCTCTTACAAGGATAATGGGGTCTGATTTTGAATGTAAAATATCTGATTTTACTTTAAAAACAGCACAATCAATCCCAATCCCTGCTC
Source organism: uncultured bacterium (assembly GCA_964599135.1). Taxonomy (GTDB): domain Bacteria; phylum Ratteibacteria; class UBA8468; order B48-G9; family JAFGKM01; genus JAGGVW01. The sequence continues at coordinate 2,009 of CAZRDZ010000138.1, read as the reverse complement.
CCTTTATAACATTTTTATCAACTGATGTGTATTTTTTGAGAAGATATTCAAGAAAAGGAGCGGGTAATTTGCCACTTTTAAATTTCCTTAATCCAGTGAGATACTCTATTTCTTTCCCGCTTTCAAAAACAAAATCAGGTGTCAGGTTTCCAAGATTTTCAAATTTCCCATCCCTGACAATTCCACAGGTTAAAATTCCTGCTTTTTTCCCACATAATATATCAAAATAATGGTCTCCTACAATAACAGCATTTTCCTTTTTTATACCCATCTTTTTCAATGCTTCTTTCAGATGGTATATGTGAGGTTTAACTTTTTCCACATCATCTCTTGTTAAAACAACATCGTATGGGATTGAAAACTTTTTTATAACAACTTTAGATACCTTTTTACAATTTCTTGTAATTATTCCGATTTTTATTCCATTTTTTTTGAGTTTCTTTAAAAGAACTAACATATCTGGGTGAGAAAATGCTTTTTCAATCCCGGCAATTTCTTCTTCAATAATTATTTTTTCTGCTTCTTCTTTGAATTTTTCTCTATTTTTCTTATTTTTTCTGTATATTATCTCTATCATTTCAAGAGCAGGCAGTTTTTTAGAAGGAGTTTTCATATTATATTTTTCAGCCAATTTTTCTATTCTTCTCTTCATTGCTGAAAAATCTATAAAACTTGAAATAATTGTTCCATCAAGGTCAAAAATTACTCCTTTTATTTTTTTCATTGAAATATCCTTTATTTTATGTTATAATACATCAGAAAATTTATTGCAATTCTTTTATCTTCTATAAAAATGAAAGTTAGAAAAGAGTATAAGATGAAAATAGTGGGAGAAATAATTTGTGGATATAAAATCGCCGATAAAATATGGCAGGGAGCAACTTCTACAATTTACAAAGGTCTAAAATCTACCAGAAATGCTAAATATGGAGATATTGTTGCTATTAAAGTTTTACATCCATATAGAAATTCAAAATCCTATATTGAGCAGTTTATAAAAGAATATAAAATTCAAAAATCACTCAAACATCAAAATATTGTTAAGGTCTCTGGATTTGGGAAAGAAGGTAGCATTTATTGTATATTTATGGAGTATATAGAAGGGAAAAGTTTAAGATTAACGCATCAGGAAAGACCGATACCACCAGAAAACTTATTATCTCTTACAATTCAGATTGGTAAAGCAATATCTTACATACACAGTAAAAAAATAATTCACAACGATATAAAACCAGAAAATATAATTGTTGATAAATTGTGTGAATGTGCTAAATTAACTGATTTTGGATATGCTGAAAAACTTTCTTTTTTCAAAAAGCAGGTTTTCACACAGGGGGGAACAGAAAATTATATGGCACCTGAGAGGAAAAAGGGAATTTCAGATTTCAGGACAGATATTTATTCTTACGGTGTTATAATTGAAGAATTTTTACTTAAAGAATATGGAAGTGAGAAATTATATAGTATAGTTGCAAAAGCCACACATCCTGTTTCCTTGAGAAGGTATAAAAGTGCTGATGAAATTGTTATGGCACTTGAAGAGATTTATAGAGAATTATACCGATGAAATTTTCCATAATTGCTGATATTCATGCAAATTTTGAAGCATTAAAAGAAGTTATAAAAACAATTGAGAAAGAAAAAGTTGATTGTATTTTTGTCTGTGGTGATATAATCGGTTATGGACCTGACCCTGAAGTATGTATTGAAAAAATTTTTTCTCTCACTGACCTGATTGTAAAGGGGAACCATGAGGAAGGGATAATAAAAAATGATTATTCAAGATTTAAAAAACTTTCTCGTATTTCCATAGAATGGACAGCAGAAAGAACTCAAAAATACATTGATAAATTAGAAAAACTACCTGACAAAATAACTTTTGAAAATATGCTCTTTGTGCATGCTTCAATTTCTGACCCGATTTATAAATATATCTTTAAGAAAGAAGAAGCGGAAGAAGAAATAAATTTAATGGATGGGAAAATATGTTTTTTTGCTCATACTCATAT
>CAZRDZ010000137.1:0-2814 GCA_964599135.1 uncultured bacterium | reverse complement strand
TCACACCTGTTCCGGGAGGTGTTGGTTCTGTAACAACTGCAATTCTTTTAAGAAATGTGGTAAAGGCAGCAAAATGGATGAGAAAAGAGTAGTTAATTACACAAAATACAAACTGAAAAAAGATGATGAATTAAAAGATATTTTAAAGGGTATTGATAGAATAATTTTATTATGGTGTAAAAAGTGTTTTACAGAATTTAAGGAAGAATCAGAGCAAGATATTCAAAAGATAATAGAGATAGCCAGAGAATTGAATATCACTATTTCTCATTTGGAAGGAATTGATTTTCTCTGCAATAATCACCACACTAAAAAAATTCTTCAATCAATTTCTTCAAAAGAACCTGTTGGTGTTATTTCCTGTGGTATAGGTATCCAGGTTATTTCAAATTTTTTTGATGGAGAAAGAGATGTCTTTGCTCTTGCAGATTCAGTATCTCAAAACGAAAATACTGCATCTGTTGTTGGTTATCATGGAATCTCTTTGGTTTCTGAAAAATGTGCTGCTTGTGGAGAGTGTTATCTTGAAAAAACAGGTGGTATTTGTCCAGTAGTTAATTGTCCTAAAGGTCTTCTAAATGGTCCCTGTGGTGGTGCAACTGAAGATGGAAAATGTGAGGTAAATAAAGAACAACCATGTGTCTGGATAGAAATATACAAAAGATTAAAAGGACAGAAAAGAAAAATAGATAGCCAGATTAACATAAGGAATTATAATATTTTCCCTCTGGAGGAGAAGAAAAAATATATAAAGATGAACCAGAAAAGACGTTTAGAAGGTTTTTATGGTGGTGTCTATCCTCTTGAGAGAAAGGAAATGACAGAAAATATACCCATTAAATTATTTCCTCAACCGGAAAGGGTTTCTATATTTCTTTTACAGCATACAGGCACTCCTGCAAAACCATTGGTAAAAATAGGAGATAAGGTAGAGAAAGGGCAGAAAATAGGTGAAAGTGCAGGTTCTTTATCTGTTCCTGTTCATTCATCTGTCAGTGGAAAAGTTATTGCAATTGAAGAGAAAATTCATCCAGTTTCTCAAACCTTACAGACAGCAGTGGTTATTGAAAATGATGGAAAAGAAACACCTGATATTTCTATAGAACCTGTTTTTAACTGGCAGGAATTACCAAGTGAAAAACTTATAGAAATATTAAAAGAAAAAGGAATTGTTGGTTTAGGGGGAGCGATGTTTCCTTCCTATACTAAACTGTGTCCTCCAAAACCAGTAGATTTACTTATTATCAATGGATGTGAGTGTGAACCGTATCTTAATGCAGATAACAGGTTAATGATTGAACATTCTGAAGAACTTTTAAAAGGTATAGATATAGTTAAGAGATTGTTAGATGTAAGGGATGTTATATTTTCTATAGAAGATAACAAAAAACTGGCAGTTGAAACCATTTCTTCTACTTTAAAGAATTTTTCAGGGATAAAATTATCTACACTCAAAACAAAATATCCTCAAGGTGCAGAAAAAATCCTTATAAAGAAAGTTTCAGGAAGAGAAGTTCCTGAAGGTGGTCTTCCGTTTGATGTTGGAGTTGTAGTATTTAATGTTGCAACAATCTATTCAATATACAAAGCAATATATGAAGGACTACCTTTAATTGAAAGAGTTGTTACAATAGCAGGAGAAAATGTTACAGCAGCAGGTAATTATATTATTCGAATAGGAACCTGTTTTTCAGATATACTCAATACCTGTTTCAACATTGGTCCATCTATTCCTGAAAAATATGAAATGAAAATGGGTGGTCCTATGATGGGTATTGTCCAGAAAGATGTTAACTCTGCAGTTATTAAAGGAACTACAGGACTTATTTTGATGGAGAAATATCCTGTAGAAGTATCTGAAGAAAATATATGTATAAAGTGTGGAAGATGTATTGATGTCTGCCCGATGGAACTTATTCCATATTATTATGTCTATTATGGCCAGAAAAAACAGTGGTCTGAAATGGCAAAGTATAATGTGAAAAGTTGTATTGAGTGTGGTTGTTGCCAGTATATATGCTCATCTAAAATAGATATTATTGGTCTTATAAAAAAAGGGAAAAAATATGCTGATAACAAGATGCAAAAATAAAGAAGAAATTATAAATACTTTGAAAGAAAAGAAATGTCTTATATTAAAGTGTTTCGGGTGTAAGGAGGTATATTTCCCTGAAGAAGAGATTGACTCTATTTTAAGAGAAGCAAAAGGGAAGATAGATAATAAAGGTAGATTTGACTATCTTTGCAGAGAAGAGTATGTAAAGAAGTATCTAAAATATTTTAAAAAGGATTTGGGAAATATAGAATGTGTTGTAGTTTTTTCCTGTGGAGTAGGTGTTCAGGTTGTTTCAAAGATTATTCCAGAAATTCCAGTAATTCCAGGATGTGATACATATTATATAAATGGATTTCAGGGATTAACTGCACAGGATGTTGACTGTCAGCAATGTGGAGAGTGTAGATTAAATATGACGGGAGGAATATGCCCTCTTACTTCTTGCCCTAAAGGTCTTCTCAATGGACCCTGTGGTGGTGCAAAAAATGGTAAATGTGAAGTTAACTCTGAAATAGATTGTGGATGGGTTTTGATATATGAAAGATTAAAAAAGATGAGTAAACTTAATCTTCTTTATGAATACCAGAATCCAAGAAATTTTCATAAATTTGAAACGAATGAAAAATTAAGAAAAAATATGGAGAACAACAAGGGGATTAGAATGGGAATATCCAATTTTCAAAAAAAGTTAAGTGAAGGAAAATTTGTTGTTACATCAGAAATAGGACCACCAAAGGGAACAAATCTTGAATTTTTAA
>CAZRDZ010000136.1:0-2839 GCA_964599135.1 uncultured bacterium | reverse complement strand
TATAAGCAATATCAAGTAACATCAAAACTGAAATTATAATCAAAATTAATCCCCCAGCAATTAAAAAATCAAATGTTTCAATTCCAATAATAAGGGATATAAATCTACCAGTGATTACAAATCCCATTGTAATAGGAGAAATTGCTTTATTAATTATTTTTTTATTCCAATATTACCTGTAAAAGATATATAAATAGGTAAAATTCCCAGAACATTCATAGAAATAATATTAAAAGAACACAGGCAAATAAATTTTTAATAATAATTATTCTCCTTCAAAATTTTTATAAATTCTTTAAGAGAATATTCCCATTCAGGCATCTTAAAGCCAACTGTCTCAAGTAAGTCAGTGTTAAGAACAGAATAGTGAGGTCTGAGTGCTTTTTTCTCGCTGTAATTAGAGAATTTAACAGGAATGATTTTTACACCATCTTTTTGAACTAACTCAATAACTTTTTTCCCAAATTCAAACCAGGAACAACTTTCCTTATTGCATACATTTATAATTCCAAGAAAGTCATTTTTTATAAGAAATTCAATTGCCCTCACCAAATCTTTTACAAAAGTCGGGCAGTTTACAATATCCGTTGTAAGGTAAAATTCTTCCCTTTCTTTTAAAAGGAGTGGAAATCTTGATGCGAAATTTTTTCCCCATTTACCAAAAATTCTTGAAGTTCTCACTATAATAAAATTGTTCAAAATATGTGAGACATAATATTCTCCAAGTAGTTTTGTTTTTCCATAATGATTTATCGGTGATGGAATATCAATTTCAGAATATGGTGTTTCTTTTTTTCCATCAAAAACAAAATCTGTGCTTATATAAATCATCTTTGATTTTATCTCTCTACAGGCAATTGCAACATTCTGTGTGCCGATAGAATTTATTCTGTATGCCTTCTCTCTTTCAACTTCACATCTATCAACATTTGAAAGTGCAGCACAGTGAATTGTTATGTCTGGTTTTATTTCATTTATTTTATTAATTATTTTTTCTTTTTCTTCAACATTAAATTCGTCCTTACCCAGAGCAAAAACATTAAATTTTTCTTTTAATTTTTCTTCAAGATTTTTTCCAACAAATCCTTTTCCACCTGTTATTAAAATTTTCATTTTCCATACTGTTTTTCATAGTAATTTCTGTAATTTCTCCTTTCAACTATCTTCTTCCACCAGTTTTCATTTTCTTTATACCACTTTATAGTAATTTTAAGTCCTTCTTCAAAAGATGTTTCTGGTTTCCATCCGAGTTTCCTTATCTTATCACTAACTATTGAATATCTTCTATCGTGTCCAGGTCTATCTTTAACAAATTCTATAAGATTTTCCTCTTTCTCAAGGTATTCAATAATTTTTTTAGCAACATATATATTTTCTTTTTCATTCCCACCTGATATATTATAAATTTCACCTTCTTTCCCTTTATGCAAAACAATATCTATTCCCTTGCAGTTATCAAGAACAAAAAGCCAATCCCTGACATTTTTACCATCTCCATAAAGGGGAAGTTTTTTATTTTTCATAGCATTTGTAATAAAAAGAGGGATGAATTTTTCAGGATACTGGTAAGGTCCATAATTATTTGTGCTTCTTATAATATTTACAGGCAATTTATATGTTTTAAAATATGAAAGTGTTAAAAGGTCTGCTCCTGCTTTGCTTGCTGAATATGGATTTGAAGGATTGAGAGGAGAATTTTCATCAAAACTTCCTTTTTCAATACTTCCATAAACTTCATCTGTGCTTATCTGAATAAATTTTTTTAACCCCAGTGTTCTGGCAATTTCAAGGAGATTGAAAGTTCCAAAAATATCTGTTTTCAAAAAATTTTCTGGATGTTGAATAGACCTGTCAACATGACTTTCTGCGGCAAAATTAAGAATAATATCATATCCTTCTATATATTCTATCAGATCTTTATCACATATATCTTTTTTAATAAATCTATAATTTCTATTGTTTTCAATATCTTTAAGGTTATCAAGATTACCTGCATATGTAAGTTTATCCACATTTAAAATTTCATAATCAGGATATTTATTAAGGATGTATCTGATAAAATTTGAACCAATGAAACCACAACCACCAGTAACAACTATTTTCATTTTCTCTTTTTCTTTTTTTCTATTTCAGCAACAAGGTTATTTGCTCTTAAAAGTGAATCAAAAGTTCCTGCGTCTGTCCACCACCCGTTAAGTATTCCATAAGTCAACTTTCCATTTCTCAAATATCTGTTATTTACATCTGTTATTTCAAGTTCACCTCTTTCTGATGGTTTTAGTTTCTTAATAATTTCAAAAACATAACTATCATACATATAAATTCCTGTGACAACAAAATTTGAAGGTGCTTTTTTTGGTTTTTCTATTATTTTTTTTATTTTTCCTTTCTTATCAAATTCAACCACTCCAAATCTCTCAGGGTGCTCTACTTCTTTCAGCAAAATTCTTGCTCCATCTTTCTGTCTCTTGAATATTTCCACTTCTTTCTTTATGCTTTTTTCAATAATATTGTCTCCAAGGATTACTACAATCTTATCTCCTCTGGAAAAATGTTCAGCCAGAGATAAAGCAGCAGCAATTCCTCCCTCACCTTCCTGATATGTATAATTCAAATGAGGAAGTCCAAATATTTTTCCATTTCCAAGAAGGCGTAAAAAATCACCAGCAGAATTTCCACCTGTAACAATAAGAATATCTTTAATTCCTGCATCAACAAGGGTCTGGATTGGATAAAAAACCATTGGTTTGTTATAAACAGGAAGAAGATGCTTATTTGTAATTTTTGTTAATGGATACAACCTTTTACCAAGTCCCCCTGCCAGAACCACTCCTTTCAT
>CAZRDZ010000135.1:0-2841 GCA_964599135.1 uncultured bacterium | reverse complement strand
ATAAGATGTGGGAAATGTATTGAAGTATGTCCTATGAATCTTGTCCCTGCTGAAATGGGAAGATTTGCAGAATACAGGAAATGGGAAGAAGTTGAAAGATTAAACATTTTTGATTGTATTGAATGTGGTTGCTGTTCTTATGTTTGCCCTGCTAAAAGGCCTCTTGTTGATTTATTTAAATGGGCAAAAAGTATAATTAAAGGGAAAAAGAAATGAGAGAAATAAGAATTTCACCTCATATTCATACCAGTGAAACAACAGGGAAAATAATGACTTCTGTTATAATCGCTCTTATACCTGCTTTAATTGGCAGTGTTTACTTCTTTGGGACATATGCTTTAAAAATTGTATTTGTAAGTATTGTTTCCTGTGTATTAAGTGAAATTTTAAGTCAGGTTATTTTCAGAAAAAAAATAAGAATATTTGACGGAAGTGCTGTTGTAACTGGAATTCTTTTTGCTTTTGTCCTCCCTCCCCGTCTCCCGTTATGGATGGTTGCTCTTGGTGGTTTTCTTGCAATCTTTCTTGTAAAAGAACTTTTTGGAGGAATTGGATTTAACATTTTCAATCCTGCTCTTGCTTCAAGAGCAATTTTACTTGCTTCTTTTCCTGCCTATATGACACACTGGACAAAACCATTTGATTATTCAGTAGATGCTATAACAACTGCCACTCCTCTTGCCATAATAAAAGAAAATCTATCCCTTCCTTTACCATCTTTATGGCATATGTTTACAGGAGCAAGAGGTGGATGTATTGGAGAAACAAGCGTTTTACTCCTTTTAATAGGCGGGATTTTCTTACTTTTAAGAAAAGTTATAACCTGGCATATTCCAGTTTCTTATATTTTAACAGTTGGAGTTCTTTCTGCTATTTTCAAACAAAATGTTGCAATGCAGATTATGGCTGGAGGACTTATTCTTGGTGCTTTCTTTATGGCAACTGACTATGTTACATCTCCTCTGACAGGAAAGGGTAAAATAATTTTTGGAACTGGATGTGGAATAATAACTTTTCTAATCCGACTTAAAGGTGGTTATCCTGAAGGTGTCTGTTATTCAATTCTGTTTATGAATATGCTTGTTCCTTTAATTGATAAATATACACTTCCAGGAAAATTTGGAGGAAGGAAATGAAAAAGAAGGAGATAATAGGAGGAGTTCTCATACTGACAATAATCACTGCTTTATCTGGATACCTTCTTGCTCAAGTTTATAAAACCACAAAACCAGCAATTGAAAAACAGAAGAAAATAGAAGAAGAAAAAGTAAATAGAGGAATTTTCCCTGATGGAGTAGAATTTATTGAAAAAGAAGAAAATGGAGTTAAGTATTTTTCTGTTCTGAACTCTAAGAAAGAAGAAATAGGGAAAATTTTTACAACTTCTTCTCTTGGTTATGGTGGATATATAAAAATAAAAGTTGGAATAGATAAAAATGGGAAAATAAAAGGGATTAAAATTTTACAGCATAATGAAACACCAGGACTTGGAGCAAAAATTACAGAAGATAAATTTCTCTCTCAATTTAAAGGAAAAACAGCAGAAGAATTATACCTTAAAAAAGATAAATCAGAAGGCAGAATAGATGCAATAACTGGCGCAACAATTTCTTCAAGAGCAGTAACAGATGGAGTAAGAAAATTGCTTGAAAAGATAAATAAAAAAGAGGTAAAAAGTGAAAATTGATTTTAAAAACTTTATAAAAGGTATATGGAGAGAAAACCCAATTTTTTATCTTATGCTGGGATTATGTCCACTCCTTGCTGTTTCCGGTTCTGTTAGAGATTCTCTTGGTATGGGGATTGCAGTAATTTTTGTTTTAACAGGTTCAAACTTCACTGTTTCTTTAATAAGAAAGTTTGTTCCTTCTCATGTAAGAATTCCTGTTTTCATCGTTGTAATTGCCACCTTTGTTACAATCACTGATTATTCTCTTGCTGCTATTTCCCCTCAAATTCACAGGAATCTTGGTGTATATCTGCCTTTAATTGTTGTTAATTGCATAATTCTCGGAAGGGCTGAAGCATACGCATCCAAAAACAATATTATAAATTCAATCCTTGATGGTCTTGGAGTTGGGATTGGGTTTACAATAGCAATATTCATAATTTCTCTCATAAGAGAACTTCTTGGAAATGGAACAATTATGGGACATCAAATTATGGGAGCAAATTATACTCCATTTTTAATTATGATAATGCCACCAGGTGCTTTTCTTGTCATTGGTTTTCTTGTAGCAATTAAACAGGGAATTGAAAAAAGAGGGAAAAAATGTTAAATCAAGCAAATTTAGGATTGATTTTTCTTTCTGCTTTTCTTGTAAATAATATTTTACTCATAAGGTTTCTTGGTTTATGTTCTTTTTTTGGTATTTCAACTCAAGTCAAGGCATCAACAGGAATGGGAATTGCTGTAATTTTTGTAACTGTTATGGCAACAAGTTTAAGTTGGGCAGTTTACAATTACTTACTTTTACCTTTTCACCTTGAATATTTAAGAACAGTCACATTTATTTTAACAATCGCTTCCTTTGTTCAGTTTGAGGAAATTATAATAAGAAAAAAATTACCAACTCTATATAAAGCATTTGGAATTTACTTACCCTTAATAACAACAAACTGTGCAATCCTTGCCTGTGCTTTTTTAGGAATTGATTATAAACTTTCCTTTATCCAGAATCTTGTTTTCTCAATTGGAATTTCATCTGGATATGCTTTTGTCATAGTCCTTTTTGCTTCAATGAGAGAACGTCTTGAAATGTCCCCTTTACCTGAAATTTTTAAAGGGATACCGATTGCTTTTATTACAGCAGGACTTATGAGTTTAGCATTTCTTGGTTT